>NZ_JAQZBY010000003.1:0-277754 GCF_028736865.1 Paenarthrobacter sp. AB444
ACCGCTGCAGGCCTCCCCCAAGGGAGGCCCGCAGCCGTTAAAACCCAACTAACCCGAGAAGAACTCCGACAATTCCGAGATCAGCTTGTCCGGAGCCTTATTCGGGCCGTCGTGGCCGAAGCCAGGCAGGATGGTGTAGCTGGATCCGGAGAGGACGTCGTGGATCTGCCCGCAGGCCACGCCGAAGTACGCGGGGCTCTTCTCCCCCACCACGATCAACGTTTCAAGGGGGAGGGCCAGGAACGGCTCGGCAGGCATATCGGCGGCAATGACCGCCTTGATTTCGCGGACACCACAAGTCATGAGCTCGCGCAGCTGCTTGCCCAGGGGAGTTCCTGCTGCAAGCTTGTTGGCCAGCGTCAGCATGGACAGCGGCATCCTCGCGAAGGCGCCGCCCGTCTCGACTCCCTTGATGAGCACGGCGAGGGCGCGATCATAGTCTCCTGCCGCCGTCGCGCGTTCATAGTCGTCCGTCCACTCAGCCTTGACGCTGTGGTTGACCGATACCGCGGGATCGTAGACGGCCAAGCGTTCCACGGGCAGCGTGCGCGCTGCGTGCAATGCCACCGCGCCGCCGAAACTGTGGCCGAACACATCCGTACTGGACGTGTGCTCCATGACGGTCTGGAGATCGCGGATGTCGGCTTCCAGGGTGTAGTCCTCGGCCTGCGGGGATGAATCGCCGCGCCCACGCCTGTTGAACGTGTGGACTGGCCGGCCGAGGGCGTCACTGAGTTTCTGGGCAAACCGCGTGTAGTCCGAGGCCGTCACCATCGAGGCGGGAACCACCACGACACCAGAGCCCGGCGATGCCTGCTCACCGCCGGTAGTGAATACTTCGAGGTGTCCGCCGTCGTGGGTCATGATGATGTCGCGCGTCATGTCACGAGCCTAGCCGAGCCACCTGACAGCACGCCGCATACCGGTCCCGTATGTGAATAAAGATAAGAAGTCAGCGTGTGAAGTAGTTCGAAATGTCCGTCACAAGCTCATTGACTGCCGCGGGAACGGAACCATGGAAACCTTTGGGGGAGACTCCCAGGGTGCTCCCAGGAACGGCCCTGTTCAGCCGTGCTGCGGTGACCTTGTAGAACTGTGGACTCTTCTTGCCCACCATGAAATGGGTGTTCGAGGGCAGCACGGAGAAGTCCTGCGGCGTGTCCGCATCCTCGAACGCGGCCTTCAGCTCGCCCACTCCGGATGGCAGCAGCTGCCGGAACAACTTGTTCACCTTGGTGCGGGAAACCACGGCCATAAGACCAGCCAGGATGGGCTCCGGTACGCGTGCCAGCGCCGTCCCGGGCTCCATGCCGCGCCGCATCCTTGCCATGGCCCGGTTGATGTCGCCTTGGTTTACCGCCTCTGCGAAACCATCAACCCAGCCGGTGTCCATGCTCCCGTCGATATTCACCGCGGCATCGTAGACAGCAAGCTTGCCGGGTTCGTGCCTGGTTCCCGCGAACGCCTGCGCGGCGTTCAAGGCGACGGAACCGCCGAGGCTATGGCCAAGGATATTGCGGGCGCCGGTAGCGTCCATGATCGTACGGACGTCCTCGATTTCCGTTTCCATGGAGTAGTTGTGCGGCTGGTCTGTGGACTTTCCCCGGCCGCGGCGGTCGTACACGTCCACGGCCCAGCCATCGCCAAGGCCTTTTGCCAGCGCGACGGAGAAGGGCCGGTAGATCAGGGCCGTGAGAAACGCGCCGCCGATCAGCACCACCCTGCGCTCCCCGGGCGCGTCTTCGGCGCCGTAGCTGTAC
Source organism: Paenarthrobacter sp. AB444 (assembly GCF_028736865.1). Taxonomy (NCBI): domain Bacteria; kingdom Bacillati; phylum Actinomycetota; class Actinomycetes; order Micrococcales; family Micrococcaceae; genus Paenarthrobacter; species Paenarthrobacter sp. AB444. The sequence goes on from NZ_JAQZBY010000003.1 coordinate 1,761, forward strand.
AAGGCGAGGCTGCCGCCGTCGTGCGTCTTGATTCCACGTTCCTTCACCGGAACATCTTAGGTGGCGTCAGCCCGTTCTTCCGGGAGGCGGTTCGCTGAAAGGAACCGCGCGATCCGTGCAGCCAGACGCCGTCCAGGCCGCAGCGGACCTTCGTGGAATTGCCGCGGCACCACCGCGAACTCGATCGCGGGAACGGCGCCGGCCAGTGCCCGCCCTGTCTCGCCGAAGTACGACGGACTCCATCCACCACTGAGCATGAGGGTGGGCGTGGAGAGTTTCATGAAGTCGTGAAGGTGCGCGTCGGCGTCGAGGACCGCCCGCATTTCCACGACGGCGGTGGGCAGCAGGGAGCGCATCTCCAGTCCCAGCCTGGTTTGGGCCGACAGCACGCTCAAGGTGCGGAGGGCACGCAGCGGGAGGTAGGAGATGGGCCCGGCAGTACCCAATCCCTGCACCAGATGCGCCCACGCGTGGTCCAGTTGGCCCGCAGTGACTGCTTCCTCAAGCTCGGGCCGCCAACGGCTGCTCAGGTTGCCGGACAAGGACACCGCGGCGTCGTAGGTCACCAAGCGGTCGATGCTGATCTCCCGGGCTGCCTGCAGTGCCACGAAGCCGCCGTAGCTGTGCGCCACAACATCGGTGGACCCGCTCTTCTCCATGACTGCCTGGAGGTCCGCAATCTCAGTCTCAACGGAGTAGCCCGCAGGTTGCGGGGCGGAATTGCCGCGGCCCCTCCTGTTGTAACTGTGGACCGGGCGCCCCAGCAGAACGCTCAAGGTCCGCGCAAAGGACCAGTACAGGGAATCGGTCACCAAAGTGCCATGGACAAGCACGACGCCGGCAGGTTCCGCGGGCGCTTGGGCGCCGGGAATCGAGGCAGCGGCCGCCGGCCTGAAGCTGTGCACCTCAAGCTGCCCGCCGCCGTCGTGCGTTTCAACCATCCATGTCTCCACTGTCCGAGTCTATGCTTTTCCCCCTTGGGAAAGTCCGGAAGTGGAGGTCGGTAATCAACGGTAAACTTAAGGATTGTGACTTCCGCAAACACCCCAGCCCCGAACACCTCCGCAGGACCCATCGACGCCAGCGAGCAGATGCGCATCCGCATGGACAAGCGCGCCAAGCTGATCGAGCGCGGCACGGAGGCCTATCCCGTGGGCGTGGAACGGACCCACTCCCTCGGCGAAATCCGCGAAAAGTACGCACACCTCGAAGCTGACGAGACGACGGGCGACATTGTTGGCGTCACCGGACGCGTGGTGTTTGTCCGCAACACCGGCAAGCTCTGCTTCGCTACCCTCCAGGAGGGCGGCGTGGATGGCAAGGGTGTGCGCCTGCAGGCCATGCTGAGCCTGGCGAATGTCGGCGAGGAAGCGCTGGCCGACTGGAAGGCCCTGGTGGACCTCGGCGACCACGTGTTCATCAAGGGCGAGGTCATTTCCTCCCGTCGCGGCGAGCTGTCCGTGATGGCCGATTCCTGGTCCATGGCGTCCAAGGCGCTGCGTCCGCTGCCCGTGCTGCATGCGGAGCTCAACGAGGAAACCCGCGTTCGCCAGCGCTACGTGGACCTCATGGTCCGCGATGAAGCCCGCGAGATGGTTTACAAGCGCGCCGCCATCACCCGGTCGGTCCGCGACACCCTTGACCGCCACGGGTACGTCGAGGTGGAAACGCCCATTCTGCAGCTGGTCCACGGCGGTGCAACGGCCCGTCCGTTCGAAACGCACATGAATGCTTTCGATCAGAAAATGACCCTTCGTATTGCCACCGAACTTTTCCTGAAGCGTGCGGTCGTGGGTGGAATTGACCGTGTCTACGACATGGGCAGGGTGTTCCGCAACGAGGGCGTGGACTCCACCCACAGCCCCGAATTCACCACGCTTGAATGCTATGAGGCGTGGGCGGACCAGTTCGTCATGGCTGAACGCATGAAGGAAATCATCCTGAATGTGGCTGACGTTGTGGGTACGCGCACCATCCAAACGGAAGCCGGTGAGATTAATCTCGACGGCGAATGGGCGTGGCTTGCGGTATACCCCGGTATTTCAGAAGCCGTGGGCGTGGAAATTACCCCGGACACCACTGTGGAGGAGTTGTTGGCGATCGCCGCCAAGCACGACGTCAAAGCGGACCCGAAATGGGATGCCGAGAAGATTGTGGTTGAACTCTTCGGCGAAATCGTCGAGCCCACGCTGCTCAACCCGACTTTTGTGTACGACTACCCGCCGTCGGCCCAGCCATTGGCCCGCCCGCACCGCGAGGACGGCCGTTTGATCGAGGCGTGGGACCTCATTATTGGCGGCATGGAGCGCGGCACGGCATTCTCCGAGTTGATTGACCCTGTCATTCAGCGTGAACGCCTCACGGAACAATCGCGCAGGTCCGCTGCCGGTGATGAAGAAGCCATGCAGCTCGATGAGGACTTCCTCCGTGCCCTCGAATACGGTGCGCCGCCCATGGGCGGAATCGGACTCGGCATCGACCGTTTGGTCATGTTGTTTACCGGGGCCGGTATCCGCGAAACCATTCTTTTCCCCTTGTTGAAGCCTGAAGGGCACTGATCATGGAGTACATCGCAGTGCTGGCGCCGTCAGTGGTGGTCGGTTTGATTTTCTGGTTTGCCATGAAGTCCATCTTCAATGCGGACAAATCCGAGCGCCAGGCGGAAGCCCGCGCCCAGGAGGAAGCCAATATGAGAAATCAGGGCCCGGCTCCCGAAGGCCCAACCGCTAAATAGCCGAAAATTGGGTTCCGCTAAGCAGCGGAATCCAATTGTGCTTTGACGCGCGTGCTTGCCGTGACAGATAATCAAGAAAGAAACCCGGGGAATTTCTGATTATCCAAACCCTCCGAATGAGAGGCAACTCATGGCACAGAAAGTAAAAATCATCCTCGTCGATGACCTGGATGAAGGGTCTGCGGACGAAACTGTCCGCTTTGGCCTCGACGGCGTGAGCTACGAGATGGACCTGTCCACGGCCAACGCGGCTTCCCTTCGGAAAGCCCTGGAGCCGTATGTAGCCAAAGCCCGGAAGACCTCCGGTCGGGCGACCCGTGGCCGCGCTACTGCAGCCCGCAACCAGGACTCCGCACAGATCCGGCAGTGGGCCCGTGACAACGGGTACACGGTCAACAGCCGCGGACGTATTCAGGCCGAAATTCAGGAAGCTTATCAAAAGGCCAATTCCTGATTCATCACTTCAATGCCCCGGCAGTTGCTGCCGGGGCATTCGTTGTTTAAGCGTGCTTTTTTCGTCCGGCGGCATCCGTGACTGGGAATTCTCTGTGAATCTGCTCCCGATGGAAAGTGCCGGGGATTCCATTGTGATCCCGCTGAAGCGCGGGAGCATCCGCTCCGGCAGTGCGGCCCGGCATCCTGGAGGCCACCGGGCCGGCCTGCTACCGGGCCGGCCTGCGGGAGGATGTCACCGCCGTCGTTCCCGGTCAAGGGTTCCAAACGGATTTATTCCGCAACGGCGTCATGTTTCCCCTGTGGCGAACACGCTCCAAAAGTCTTCTCCGGGCACGTAGCATCAAAGTACGTCGTAGCTAGGAGTGTGGCGAAATGTTTGAGAGATTTACGGACCGTGCCCGTCGCGTGGTCGTCCTTGCCCAAGAAGAGGCAAGGATGCTCAACCACAATTACATCGGTACCGAGCACATCCTCTTGGGTCTGATCCACGAGGGTGAAGGCGTTGCAGCCAAGGCGCTCGAGTCCCTGAGCATTTCGCTCGATGGCGTCCGCGAGCAAGTGCAGGAGATCATCGGCCAGGGCCAGCAAGCCCCGTCCGGTCACATCCCCTTCACGCCGCGCGCCAAGAAGGTGCTTGAGCTTTCGCTCCGCGAAGCACTGCAGCTCGGCCACAACTACATCGGTACCGAGCACATCCTGCTCGGCCTCATTCGTGAAGGCGAAGGCGTGGCCGCCCAGGTGCTGGTCAAGCTTGGCGCCGACCTGAACCGGGTCCGCCAGCAGGTTATCCAGCTGCTTTCCGGCTACCAGGGCAAGGAGACCGCAGGAAGCGGTTCCGGCCAGGGCCAGCCCGAAGGTACCCCGGCCGGTTCGGTGGTGCTGGATCAGTTCGGCCGCAACCTCACCCAGGCTGCCCGCGAAAACAAGCTCGATCCTGTGATCGGCCGCGAGCAGGAGATGGAACGCGTCATGCAGGTCCTCTCCCGCCGTACCAAGAACAACCCCGTGCTGATCGGTGAGCCCGGCGTCGGTAAGACAGCCGTCGTCGAAGGCCTCGCCCAGGCGATCGTCCGCGGCGATGTCCCGGAGACCATCAAGGACAAGCAGCTCTACACGCTGGACCTTGGTTCCCTGGTTGCCGGCTCCCGTTACCGCGGTGACTTCGAAGAGCGCCTGAAGAAGGTTCTCAAGGAGATCCGCACCCGTGGCGACATCATCCTGTTCATTGACGAGATCCACACCCTCGTCGGTGCAGGTGCCGCAGAAGGTGCAATCGATGCTGCGTCCATCCTGAAGCCGATGCTCGCCCGTGGCGAACTCCAGACCATTGGTGCCACCACCCTGGACGAGTACCGCAAGCACATCGAGAAGGACGCTGCCCTTGAGCGCCGCTTCCAGCCGATCCAGGTCAAGGAACCTTCTGTTGCGCACGCGATCGAGATCCTCAAGGGCCTGCGGGACCGTTACGAGGCACACCACCGCGTGACGATTACCGACGGCGCCCTGGCCTCGGCCGCGCAGCTCGCCGAACGCTACATCTCGGACCGCTTCCTGCCGGACAAGGCAATCGACCTCATCGATGAAGCCGGCGCACGCCTGCGCATCCGCCGCATGACCGCTCCGCCGGAGCTCAAGGCCATGGACGAGCGCATCGCCGACGTCAAGATGGAGAAGGAATCCGCCATCGACGCCCAGGACTTTGAGGGTGCTGCCTCGCTGCGCGACAAGGAGCAGAAGCTCATTGCCGAACGCGCTGAGAAGGAGCGCACCTGGAAGTCCGGCGGCATGGACGACATCTCCGAGGTTGACGAAGACCTGATCGCCGAGGTTCTCGCGAACTCCACCGGCATCCCGGTCTTCAAGCTCACCGAGGAAGAGTCTTCTCGGCTCCTCAAGATGGAAGACGAACTGCACAAGCGTGTCGTCGGCCAGGACGAGGCCATCAAGGCCCTGTCGCAGGCTATCCGCCGTACCCGTGCAGGCCTGAAGGACCCCAAGCGTCCTGGTGGCTCGTTCATCTTCGCCGGCCCCACCGGCGTCGGAAAGACCGAGCTCGCCAAGGCCCTGGCCGAGTTCCTGTTCGGTGAAGAGGACGCCCTCATCACGCTGGACATGTCCGAGTACTCCGAGAAGCACACGGTTTCCCGTCTCTTCGGTGCACCTCCGGGCTACGTTGGCTACGAAGAAGGCGGCCAGCTGACCGAGAAGGTCCGTCGTCGTCCGTTCTCCGTGGTGCTGTTCGACGAAGTTGAGAAGGCACACGCCGATCTCTTCAACTCGCTGCTGCAGATTCTGGAAGACGGCCGCCTGACCGACTCCCAGGGCCGCGTTGTGGACTTCAAGAACACCGTGATCATCATGACCACCAACCTGGGTACCCGCGACATCTCCAAGAGCGTCGCAACCGGCTTCCAGTCCGGCACGGACACCCAGACCGGCTACAACCGGATGCGTGCACGGGTTACCGAAGAGCTCAAGCAGCACTTCCGCCCCGAGTTCCTGAACCGTGTTGACGATGTCGTGGTGTTCCCGCAGCTGACGCAGGACGAGATCATCGAGATCGTGGACCTGTTCGTTACCCGACTGGAGCGCCGCCTCAAGGACAAGGACATGGGCATCGAGCTCACCAAGGCCGCCAAGGTCCTGCTCGCTACCCGTGGTTACGACCCCGCAATGGGTGCCCGGCCCCTGCGCCGCACCATCCAGCGCGAGATCGAGGACCAGTTGTCCGAGAAGATCCTGTTCGGCGACATCCACACCGGCGACATCGTTGTGGTGGACGTCGAGGGTGAAGGTGACGACGCCAAGTTCACGTTCGAAGGCAACGCCAAGCCGCGGATCCCGGAGATCGCTCCTACCGCGTAAGTCATCTGGCCTGGCCCAACGAAAGCCCCGTTCATTCCGAAAGGAGTGGGCGGGGCTTTCGCTTGCCCCAGGCCCACTTCCCACCCCACCCCTAAAGTGGAGTTTTTGTACACCTATTGCGGCTAAGGTGGCTTGATAAGGGCATTATCTGTTCAAAAACTCCAGTGGGGGAGGGGAGCTTGCGCGTTTTGATGGTGGCCCCCGGTACCAGGGGTGACGTTGCGCCCATGGCGGGCCTCGGATGCCGCCTGCAGCACTTGGGCTATGAGGTCGCTATTGCAGCCAACCCTGCGTACGCTGCACTGGTTGTCGAGTCCGGCTGTGAATTCAGGCCGCTGCAGGGGGACTTGGCCCGGCTCATCAGGCGGCCGGCTCCAGGGGCGAAGCCGGAACCGGGCAACCTCGTGGAGTTCTGGCGCCAGCTGGGCCAGTACATGGAGAATGCCGCGATCGGCACGCTGGCCGCAGCCGAGGCCGGAGCCGACGTCATTCTGGCGAACTCGGTAGCGCCCTACGCGTACGACGTTGCTGAAGCCTTCGGCATCCCAGCCATCGGGGCCCATCTGCAGCCCACGGAACCCAGCTCTGCCTACCCTCCGGTGATCATGAACTCGGCGCGAAGCCTTGGCCCGTGGGGCAACAAGCTTATTGGCGAGCGTGCTGCAGCAGGGCCGGCTCCCTACGACGGTCCCAGCAGGCGGCTTCGCAAGACCCTGGGGCTCGCAAAGGAAAGCCGTGCGGCGGGCGAGAGACGCAGAAGGACGGCGCGGGCAATCACGCTCCACGGCATCAGTCCAACGGTGCTGCCGCGCCCTGCCGATTGGCACCATGGCCTGGTCATGGCCGGATACTGGTGGCCTGCAACGAGGCAGAACTGGCTGCCGCCGGAGGATTTGGAGGACTTCCTTGGGGATGGGCCGCCGCCGGTCTTCGTGGGCTTCGGCAGCAGCGCCCACATTGACCCCGACTTCATCCTCGAGGCTACGCGGCGCGCCGGCACGAGGGCTGTGGTGCAGGGGGTGGAAGGGCCCCTTGGCGATGACGCTATCGGCGTCGGGGATGTTCCCCATGAGTGGCTGTTTCCGCGCATGGCCGCGGTGGTGCATCACGCGGGGGCCGGAACGACGGCGGCCGGGTTCCGGGCAGGTGTCCCTGCCGTAGCTGTCCCTGTGTACACAGACCAACCACTGTGGGCCTCAAGGATTGCCGCGCTGGGGGTTGGTCCCCGCCCACTTCCGCACAAGACGCTGACTCCGGAGCGCCTCGGCGAGGCCATTGCGAAAGCCGCCCGCACGCCGTCGTACGGTGTGCGGGCAGAAGAAATGGCGGCAGCCGTCGCCGAAGAAGACGGGACCCTTCCCGTTGTCGAGGCACTGCGGCGGGTTGAAACCCGCGCCAATATCTGAAAGTACTGTTTCACTGTAAGTGAACCAGACTGTGATGACGAACACATTCGGTGTTGAATCGGAGCATGGACTCAGCTGATACCTCGGGCGCGCAGCCCGAAACCCCCTTTCATGACCTGGACCACTACCTCGCCATCCCGCGGGTTGGCGGCCTGACCCTTAGCCCGGATGGAAAACGCCTGGTCACTACCGTGACGACGTTGGATACCAAAGGAACTGCGTTCACTACCGCCCTGTGGGAGCTGGACCCAGCCGGCGAAAGCCGTGCGCGCCGGATCACCCGCAGTTCCAAGGGCGAAACCGGTGCTGCCTTCGCGGCCAACGGCGACCTCTACTTCACTTCGGCCCGCCCGGATCCTGAAAGCCCCGACGCTGACCCCGTCAACGCGCTGTGGCGGCTCCCGTCCGACGGCGGTGAAGCGCGCGTGGTCCACTCGCGTCCCGGGGGCATCAGTTCGGTCATGACGGCCAAGAGCGCCGACGCAACGTTCATCAACGCGGAGGTCCTTGCCGGCTCAACCGACGAGGAAAACGATGAAGAACGCAGGAAGGCCCGCAAGGACAACAAGGTCTCGGCCATCCTGCACAGCGGCTACCCTGTCCGGTACTGGGATGCCGACCTCGGCCCTGCGGAGCCGCGCATTTTCGCAGTGGAGCCGGGGGAGGAGAAGGAGTCCGGCAAGCCGGCAACAGTGGATGCTGCCGCGCCGCTTACCTTGCGGAACCTGACCTCCGGCGTCGGCGCCTCGCTTCGGGAAGCGAAAACCGTGGTGAGCCCCGACGGCAAGACCATCTACACCAGCATGGCCAAGGCCCTGGCCAAAGCCGATAGCCGTGAGGTCCTGGCTGCCATCGACGTGGCTACCGGTGCGGTCAAGGTGCTGCTCGACCATGAAGGGATGAGTTACTTTCCTGGCCCCGTCAGCCCGGACAACCGGACGCTGGTGGTGGAGAGCGAGAGCGACACAACGCCCACCCAGGCGCCCCAGGTGAAGCTGCACCTGCTGAACGTGGCGGGTGGAGAGGCCGCTGACCTGGAGCCCCTGGCCCACCAGTGGGACCGATGGGCCACCGCGCTCGCATGGCTCCCCGACGGTTCGGCCATCCTCGCGAAAGCGGACGACGACGGCGCATCGCCGGTTTTCCGGATCGACGTCGCCGACGGTGGTGTCACGCAGGTGACGCAGGACGGCGCAGCGTATACCGACGTCGTGGTTTCTCCCGACGGGAGCGCCGCGTATGCGCTTCGCAGCTCGTACGAGTTCCCTGCCGAGGCTGTGCGGATCGACCTCGCCACGGGAGAAGTGCTCCGCTTGCAGGCACCGGCGGAGCGGCCAGCGTACAAGGGACGCCTTGAGCGCGTGGAGGCAACAGCCGACGACGGCGCGCGGGTACCTGCCTACCTCGCCCTTCCGGAGGGGGCCTCAGCGGAAGATCCGGCGCCACTCCTGCTCTGGATCCATGGTGGACCCTTGGGCTCGTGGAACGCCTGGACCTGGCGATGGAACCCCTGGCTGTTGGTGGCCAAGGGCTACGCGGTCCTGCTGCCGGATCCGGCCCTGTCTACCGGCTACGGGCAGGAATTCATCCAGCGCGGATGGGGTGAATGGGGAAAGAAGCCCTTTACCGACCTGATGGCCATTACTGATGCGGTGGTGTCGCGACCGGATATTGACGAAACGCGGACCGCGGCCATGGGTGGCTCGTTCGGTGGTTACATGGCGAACTGGGTGGCCGGGCAAACGGACCGATTCAAGGCGATTGTCACGCATGCCAGCCTGTGGGCGCTGGACCAGTTCGGGCCTACCACGGATGCTGCGCAGTACTGGCTCAAGGAAATGACCGCTGAGATGGCCATGGCGAATTCACCGCACCTGAATGTAGGCAACATCAAGACGCCCATGCTGGTGATCCACGGCGACAAGGACTACCGGGTGCCGATCGGCGAAGGCCTGCGGCTCTGGTACGAGCTCCTGTCCTCCTCGCAGTTGCCCGCGGACGACAACGGCCAGAGCCCTCACCGCTTCCTATACTTCCCGGACGAGAACCACTGGATCCTGCAACCGCAGCACGCCAAGGTTTGGTACGGCGTGGTGGAGCACTTCCTGGCCAAGCAGGTCCTGGGCAAGGAGGTGGCGCTCCCGGAGGAGTTGGGAGTGTAGGTGTGTCGGGAGGCTGACGGATCAGCCTCCCGACATCCGTCGGATGTCGGCGGCGTAGGAGTCGAGGACATCGAGTATTCCGCGGTGCTGCCAAACCCGCTTGCGGCCGTGCCCTGAAGTCTCGTTGAGCACGCCACGGCCACTGAGCGTGTCCAGTGCGCGAAGCGTCGCCATCTCGCCGAGACCGAGTTCGCTCATCAGGAACTTTGTGTTGACCGCGGGTTGCCCGATCAGTGCGGGCAGCACCTTCCAGGCCGCCGCGTCTGCCCGAAGACCAGCCAACTTTGCCCGGGACTCTTCGAGCTCGCCGACAAGGTCGTCTACAAGTCGTGATCCAGTGGTGGCCGCAATCCGGGCTGCTCCCGCGAACTGACGAACTATTGGTCCGGCATCGCCCTCCCGGAATGCGCCAAGCGCGGCGAAATAGCGTGCTGTGTCCACCAGGAGACCGGCGGAGATTGGCACAGCTGTGGAGCCGACCAGGCCCTTGTTGCGGAGAATCGACTGAGCCAGCGCCCTACCCGTCCTGCCGTTTCCATCGGGGAATGGATGCACCGTTTCGAACTGCGCATGACTGACCGCCACCTGAACCAGTACGGAGACATCCTGGCGGTGGATGAACTTGACCAAATCCGTGATCGCCCCGTGAATACGGTCATGGTGCGGAGCGACGAACTCGGCCATTCGTGGTCCGGCTTGGCCAGGGCCGATCCACACCTGCTCTTCTCTGAAGCGACCAGCGCCTGCCGGATCGAAGCCGGGCTGGTGGAGCATCAGCGCCTTGTGCATCGCCAGTATGGAGTCTTCGCTGATATTGTCGGCCAGCCGAAGAGCTGCTTCCATGGCGCGGACATTTCCGACGACGGTCAGCGCGTTGGCCTTGTGGCCGGCGTCAATCTCGGCGAGGGCAAGTTGTTTCGCCGATGTGGTCAATTGCTCGATCTGCGAACTTGAGGCTGATTCCGTGCGCAAGAGGATCGCAGTCATGGGTCCAAGTGCGGGGTTGTCCGTGCCCAGCGTCTGTTGAGCGTGCTTGTCGAATTTCACGAGCTCACGAGTCGCGTCCTCGACGTCCGCAGCATCTTCCCCGGAAATTTCGGGAGTCCAGTGCTCAATATTCGCCGTCAAGGCTGCTTGATAGGGGCCGGTCTGTCGCTCAACCTCGGCGCGCGAGAACATCGCGGGCGCGCGAGGCTGCCAGTCGAAAGTCTCGAAGGAGACAGGAACAACCGGAATGCGTGGGGACGGAGACGTGGGCATGTTCCCACCATACCAACACTTAAGCCCATAAGTGTTGGTTTATTCCCGCCGTACCAACACTTAGCGGCATAAGTGTTGGTTATCGAGAGCGGAACCCACGCCTGCCTTCACGAAGCTGCCCCTTCCGCCCATCTCGTTAGGATGGGTGAGTGACTTCCTCCTTCAGCCTTCGCCCTGCCCGCACCAGCGACGTGGCGGCCATCAAGAGGCTCGTTGCCCCTCTGGCGGAGGAACGGATCCTGATGGCCAAGGAGACAGTGGCCTATTACGAGAGCCTCCAGGAGTTCCGGATTGCCGAGTCCGACGCCGGCGAGGTCATTGGCTGCGGCGCGCTGCATGTGATGTGGGAGGACCTGGCCGAGATCCGCACGCTGGCAGCGGCTGATTCCTGGCGTGGGCGCGGCGTCGGCCACACCCTGGTGGAGAACCTCCTGGAGGAGGCACGCGCCCTGGGCGTGAGCCGGGTCTTCTGCCTGACCTTCGAGGTGGACTTCTTCAAGCGCCATGGATTCGAGGTCATGGAGGACCAGTCCGCGGTGGATCCGCAGGTGTACTCGGAGTTGCTGCGCTCGCATGATGAGGGCGTGGCGGAGTTCCTGGACCTTGCCCGGGTCAAGCCCAACACCTTGGGCAACACCCGCATGATCAAGCAGCTGTAGGCCTCCAAGGCACTCGCCCGATTATGGGTGATTTAAAAACTCTTCTCGTATATCCAGTTGATGGATAAACTGATCACGGCTTGCTGGGGAAGCTTCCACTACTCGGTCAATGTGAGAGAAGATCATGCAGTCCCACGCGTCCATTTCAGATGTTTCAGAACTCCAACTCAGCGTCCGCGGTCCAGTGTTCACGCCTGCCGATCCCGGATTCGCCGCAGAAGTAGCGGCCTTCAACCTATCCACCCAGCACCACCCGGACCTTGCTTTCGGCGCCCTCGATGCAGAAGACGTCGCGGCGGCGGTCCGTTGGGCTGCAGAACGTCGAATGCCGGTTTCCGTGCAATCCACGGGCCACGGTGCCACCAATGCAATTGAAGGTGGCCTGCTCATCAGTACGCGCCGCATGCTGGAGCTCAGCATAGATCCCCTCGAGAAGACTGCCCGTGTCGGAGCGGGCGTCCGTTGGAGGGCAGTGGTCGACCACGCCGCCACATTCGGTTTGATGGGACTCTGCGGTTCAACCACCGACGTTGGCGTGGTGGGCTACACGCTGGGCGGCGGTTTGCCCATCCTTGGCCGCAAGTACGGCTTCGCTTCGGACCACGTGATTGCCTTTGAACTTGTCACCGCCGATGGCACCCAGCGTCGGGTAAGCAAAGACGAGAACTCCGAGCTGTTCTACCTCTTGAGGGGCGGAAAAGGGAACCTCGGCATTGTCACGGCCATGGAGTTCCACCTCTTCCCCAGCTCGGACCTGTTCGCCGGCGGCCTGTACTACGACGGCGAGCACGCCCCGGCCGTTCTCGAGCAGTTCAGCGAATGGGTGCCCGGGCTGCCCAAGGAGGCATCGGCGTCGTTGGCTTTCCTTCGCCTGCCGGACATGGACATCGTCCCCGAACCGTTGCGCGGAAAGTTCGTAGTGCACCTTCGGTATGCCTACCAGGGCGATGCCGAGGTGGCCACGCGGCTGCTGGAACCCATGCGCCGGAGCGCTCCCTTCATGATGGACGGGACCGGCCCCTTGGATTCAACCCAAATGGACATGGTCCATCAGGACCCTGAGCAGCCCGTGCCTGTGCGGGAGCGGGGATTCCTGTTGGATCGCTTGGACCAGGATGCCAGGGACGCCATTCTTCGGCATTTCGGCCCCGGCGTCCCAAGCCCCGTGCTCATGGCGGAAATCCGTCTCCTTGGTGGAGCCCTGGCCGTCTGCGCTGACGGTGAAGACATGGTGGGAGCGCGCGATGCAGCGTTCAGCTTCTTCATGGCCGGCATGGTCGTCCCGCCCGTGGCGGAGCTGCTTCCAGGAGTGTTCGACGCCGTCCGCGAGGACCTGCGTCCGGCCTCCAGCGGCGGGACTTTCGTCAATCTGCATGGGCACTTTGTGGACGCCGAGGACAGGGAACGGCCCTGGGGGCCAAGTGTCCGTGAGCGTCTGCGCAGGGCGAAGGCCGAGTTGGATCCGCAGAATATGTTCAGTTTTGGGCACGTTGTAGGGCTGCCGGTCATTGATCAGACCGTCCTGCTGGAAGACGTTGCAACTGCCGGCGGCGACGCCGTGCTGAACAGCTGAAGGGGATGCGGGCGATGGACCACAGGGTCACATTTCCGGATTTCTCCGCATTCCAGATCGATCTTCCCTACGGGCCGTGGCCGAATGATGCTTCCTGGTCGGGCGACCGGCACAGCGACCCGGATCTCTACTCGGCTTTCTGGCCGGAGTTCCCGGTGCTGCAGGAGGGCGGCGAGGTGACGCAACCGGCCGGCGAGGAGTAGCCCGGAAGCGCGCTGCACTTAGGTTGCGGATACATTCCACGACAGATCTGATTATCTGTCGTAGAATGTATCCATGAAAGGACGAAGCCAGCTCCTGGATCGGCTTCCACACGGGGCCGCCTTTAGCGTTAAGGAGGCGAGTCATTACGGCGTGCCCAAAGCAAGCCTCTACCGGCTGCGCGATTCGGGACTAATTGATCAGATCGGGCCAGGTCTCTACGTGACGGCGGAAGGTCTGGATGCGGACCTCGACTTGGTTGAGGCTGCGCATAAGGCGCCCTTGGCTACTCTGTGCCTGAACAGTGCGCTGGCACGCCATGGGCTGATCGACGAGATTCCGTCATCCATCGATTTGGCGATCCCTCGAGGAAAAACTCCACCCCAGGTGTTGGCGCCGGTAAATTGGCATATCTTCGACCTGGCGACGTTCGAGGTAGGGCGAACAGCCGTGCCTATCGACGGTGCGGACAGCGCAAGTATCGGAATTTACTCCCCTGAGCGTTCAATAGTCGATGCGTTTCGCCTCCGTGCTACCGCTGGCTACGAAACCGGTGTTGAAGCTCTTCGCAACTGGCTGAAGCGTCCAGACTCCCATCCGGCGCGACTGATGCAAGTGGCATCTGTTGTTCCCCGATCCAGCGGACCGCTTCGCCGCGCGTTGGAGGTCCTTCTATGACCGCCTCCAAGATTTACAATCAACTGCAGGCCCTCGCGCGCGACCGGGCTCGCCCCTTTGATGAAATTCTGGTCTTTTACGCGCTTGAGCGATTCCTGTACCGCCTCGGGGGCACACCCTATGCCAGGGATTTCTGCCTCAAAGGCGGAGTCCTCCTGTCTGCCCATTCACTTCGTCGGCCCACCCGTGACATCGATATACAGGCGCTCGACTTTGAGCTGGACGTCGCCCACGTCACCAAGGTAGTGGCAGCGGTCGCGGCTGTGGACACTGAGGACGGTCTTTCGTTTCACGCCGGATCTCTGGACATCGAGCAGATCCGTGATGAGGACGAGTACACGGGCCTTAGAGTTACACTGCCGGCGGCGCTGCATAGGGCAAAACCCACAATCAAGCTGGACATCAGCACTGGGGACCCAATCTGGCCCGCTCCCGAGCAAATCGAACTTCCGTTACTACTGGGCGGTTCAGTGAAGATGCAAGGCCATCCTCTTGTAACGGTAATTGCTGAGAAAACGGTCACCATGCTGCAAAGAGGCACAACCAGCACCAGATGGCGCGACTTTCTGGATGTTGCGGCCCTGTCAGACAGATACCCTTTTGCGGCAGCACACCTGAGGGAGGCAGCGCGGCAAGTTGCTCAGCACCGAAGTGTAGAGCTGGGACCTCTCCGCGCTCTCCTCAACGGCTACGGGCAGATTGGGCAAGCCAAGTGGGCTGCCTGGCGCGCAAAAAACAGGGCGGAAGACCTATGCGCGAAAGACCTCGATGATCAGGTCGAACGCGTCCTGGCTTTCATGGATCCAATTTTCGATGGAACCGCGGAAGAGCACCACGTGTGGAGCCCTGATCAGAGATCTTGGGCATAGCTCAGGCGACGACGGCAGGGAAGCTTCGTCCCCGGCATCGTGACCCAGTTTGCTGAGCGCAACCGGCCGGCGAGGAGTAGCCCGGAAGGCCTACCGGGGCTGCGGCCCCGGTAGTAGGGTCAGAGCACCAGCCACACCACGCCAGGAGCATCCAATGAAAAAGCTCATTAATGATCCACGGGCCGTGGTGGACGAGTCCGTTGAAGGGTTCGGCATGGCGCATGCCGACATCGTGGACGTCCACCCCGAGCCGAAGTTCGTCGTCCGGAAAGGTGCACCGGTACAGGGCAAGGTCGCCCTCGTTTCCGGCGGAGGAAGCGGCCACGAGCCCCTGCACGCCGGTTTCGTCGGGCTCGGCATGCTCGACGCCGCTGTCCCCGGCGCAGTCTTCACCTCGCCAACTCCTGACCAGATTATTCCAGCCACCGTCGCCGTCGACTCAGGTGCCGGCGTCGTCCATATCGTGAAGAACTACACCGGCGATGTCCTGAACTTTGAAACCGCGGCCGAGATGGCGCAGGCCGAAGGCGTCCGCGTGCGTTCCGTCCTGGTCAACGACGACGTCGCCGTGGAGGACTCGCTGTACACGGCCGGACGCCGCGGCGTCGGCGGAACTGTGCTGGTGGAGAAGATCGCCGGTGCTGCAGCGGAACGCGGAGACGATCTGGACGCCGTCACGGCCATCGCCGAAAGGGTGGTGGCCAACGTGCGGACAATGGGCGTGGCCCTGTCCGGATGCACGGTGCCGCACGCGGGAACGCCGAGTTTCGAACTCGCCGACGACGAAATCGAAATCGGCATCGGTATCCACGGAGAGCCGGGCCGCCACAGGATCGCCCTGGAAAACGCCGATGCCATCACCGACCGGCTGCTGGAGCCCGTGCTGGAGGACCTTGGCCTGAGCTCCGGCGACAAGGTGTTGCTGTTGGTCAACGGCATGGGCGGGACCCCGCAAAGCGAGCTGTACATCGTGTACCGGCGGGCGGCGCAGGTCCTGGCCGAACGTGGGCTCACAGTGGAGCGCTCGTTGGTGGGCAACTACGTGACGTCGCTGGAGATGCAGGGCTGCTCCGTGTCGGTACTCCGCTTGGATGACGAGATGACGGGGCTCTGGGACGCGCCCGTCCACACTGCCGCGCTGCGGTGGGGAGCCTGAGCATGGGCCTGGACGTCACGTGGGCGCAGGAGTGGCTGAGGTTGTCCGCCAAGGCAATGGCTGAGCACAGGGTCGAGCTGATTGAGCTGGACCGCGCCATCGGGGATTCCGATCACGGCGAGAACATGGACCGGGGTTTCCAGGCCGTGCTGCAGAAGCTCGATGAAAGCCCGCCGGAAACCCCGGGTGCCGCGTTGAAGGCCGCGGCCATGGCGCTCATGTCAAAAGTGGGTGGAGCTGCCGGGCCGCTTTACGGAACGGCTTACCTGCGGGCGGCCACCTCGTTGGGGGGAGGCGGTCGACGTCGACTCCGAGGCGCTCGCGGCAGCCCTCGCCGCGGCGCGGGACGGGGTTGTAGCGCGTGGCAAGGCCGAGCCTGGCGACAAGACAATGATCGACGCCTGGACACCAGCGGTGGAGGCTTCAATGAAGGCGGCATCCGACGGCGGAGAACCCTCGGCCGTGCTGGAAGCGGCCGCGAAAGCCGCGGAGGAGGGTGCCGAGGCGACGGATCCCCTGGTGGCTCGTAAGGGACGGGCCAGCTACCTCGGCGACCGCAGTGCCGGCCACCGCGACCCGGGGGCGGCATCAACCGCGCTGCTGCTGCGCGCTGCGGCCGAAGCAGCGGCCGGATCCGGCGTTACGGGAGCGGCCGGATGACGGTTGGGATTGTGGTGGTGTCGCACAGCAGCAAGATCGCTGAAGGAGCCGTTGAACTCGCCGCCCAGATGGCGCCCGACGTCGGACTCGTCGCCGCCGGGGGCACTGACGACGACCGGATCGGGACCAGCCTGGAGAAGGTGCTGGCCGGCGTCGAACAGTCACTGGTCGACTCCGGTGGCGACGGCGTGGTGGTGCTGACGGACCTGGGCTCGGCGGTAATGACTGCTGAATCCGCGATGGAGTTCGCCAGCAATCCCGACGCCGTGCGGCTGGCCGACGCGCCCTTGGTGGAGGGGCTCGTGGCGGCTGCGGTCGCCGCGCAGGGTGGTGCCGGCGTCGAGGATGTACGCAAGGCTGCCGAGGCGGCTGGCAGCGTCAGCAGTCCCGAAGCGGCCAAGCGCACTGACTTGCCGGACCCGTACGGTCAGGATGACCCGGACGCGAGCGGCGACTTCGAACTCATCAACCCCATGGGCATGCACGCGCGGCCGGCCGCGAAGATCGCCGGCGGCCTGTCGGGGCTGGACGCTGAGGTAACGGTGAACGGCGTCGACGGCATGTCCATCATGGCGCTCATGGCGCTGGCCGCCGGGCAAGGCTCCAGCCTCCACGTCGAGGCGCGGGGCAAGGACGCATCCAAGGCCGTGGAGTATGTGGGGCGGTTGGTCAAGGAGGGCTTCGGGGAGCTCTAGGATGAACCGATTTTGGCCGAAATATTGCTAAGTACACTGATTAGTGATGTGGTAGAGGTACAAGGTTCCTACGACGAAAGAGGTGCGACATGGGTGCTGACGACAAGTTGGAGAACACTGGCGAGAAGCTTGGCGGCAAGGCCAAGGAAGCTGCCGGAAAGCTGACGGACGACAAGGGCCTCGAAGCTGAAGGCAAAGGCGACCAGGTCAAGGCTGACCTGAAGAACGCCGGCGAAAAGGTGAAGGACGCCTTCAAGAAGGACTAGGAATGTGGACAGGGCCGCTGCACTTGCAGCGGCCCTGTCGCGTTGTGTGAACTTCTTGTGCGAAGCACTGCTCCCGCGGTGCGCTGATTGATGGAGGATCGTCGTGAACATAGTGGTAAAGCTGTTTGGACTCGCCGTGAGCCTCGGCGCCGGTGCGCTCGCCAACAAGACGTTGGAGGGGCTCTGGGAAAAGAAGACCGGCAAGCCCGCGCCCAAGGACGGCACGGACCTCGACGACTCCTTGCCAGGTGTCCTGGTGTTCGCCGTTGTGTCCGCCGCTGTTGGCGCAGTGGTTCACGTACTCACCCAGCGGGGCACCAAGAGTGCCCTGGCCCGCATGCAAAAGACGGCTGACGAGGTCTGAACCATGGCTATAGCTAAATTCCCCAACGTAGTTCTTGATTGCCCCGACGCGGCCGCATTGGCCGCCTTCTACGGCGAACTTTTCGGCTGGGAAGTCAAAGGCAAGGAAGACTGGTACGAGATCCGTCCCAGTGACGGCAGCAACTGCATCTCCTTCCAGCAGGTGGAGGTGTACCAGGCTCCTGTATGGCCCGGGCAGACCATCCCGCAGCAAATGCACCTGGACATGGTGGTGGAGGACCTGGACAAGGGCGAGGAGGCTGTGCTGGCCCTTGGCGCGACCAAGGCCGACCACCAGCCGGGCGAAACATTCCGGGTTTTCCTTGACCCGGCCGGCCACCCCTTCTGCCTCTGCCTCAGCTAGCCGCTTGGGTCGGCCGGCCCGCTGGGCCGGTCAGCCCTGCTGGGCTGCCCACTCTTCCACCCGGCGGTTGCTTTCTTCCTCCGAAAGGTCTTCAATCCGGGTCATGATGGACCAGCGAACGCCGAAGGGATCGCGGATGCTGGCGTAGCGGTCACCTGAAACAAAGGTGGTCAGCGGCTCGCGGACAGTGGCGCCGGCTTGCTCCGCCTTTCGGACCAAACCATCCGCGTCCGCGCAGTACAGGCCCATGGAGTAGCAGTCGTCCTCACCGTCCGGTGCCGGTACCAGGTGATACTCCGGGTTCGGTTCGCCGAGCTGGAGGTGGCCGTTTCCGAAGTCCAGCTCCGCGTGCACCACCACTCCGCCCATGTCGGTCTGGCCCACAACGCGGGCTCCGAAGACGTCGCGGTAGAACGCTATGGCTTCCCGGGCGTTGGGTACGGCGAGGAAGGGCGTGAGGCTGGTCAGCCCGTTGGGGACGCCGCGGGTGGTGTACTGCCCATCGGCTGCCGTGGTTGATTCTGTGCTTGTAGTATCGGTCATGGCTACGACGCTACGCTCCGGCCGCGCAGGGGCGCTTGCAGATTCGCGACAGGTTTGGAGGTCCGTTGGAGAGCTCCTTCAAGGGCATCCTGTATCCGGCGCGGCTGCCCACTTTCCATCGGCTGCCCGCCCCGGACGCGGTCGCGGAGCTCGTGGAATGGTTCTGGATTCCCGAATGGGACATCGAGCCTGGCCGTTCATCCCGGCAACACGTGATCGCCTACCCCGCCTCCAACCTCGTGGTCCAAGGCGGGGGAGTCGGATTTTCCGGCCCAACCACCCGTGCCGGTTTCCGCGACCTCAGCGGCAAAGGTTGGGCCGTGGGCGCCTTGCTCCGGCCCGCCGCGGTGCCCCTGTTCACGGATAACCCCGAGGCCTTGCGCGACCAGGAAGTCGCCTTACGGCTGGATGGCCTTCACGCCGCGGTTTCGGCCGCCATGGACCCGCTTTCCCCCGCGGCAACGCCCGACGACGGCGCCCGCCGGGAGCGTGCAGTGGCCGCCTTTGCTGCGTGGCTGGCTTCCAGGGATGTTGTTCCCACAGAGGAGGCGCTGCTCGCCAACCGCTTGGTGGAGGTGATCGCCTCGGACCGCGAGGTACTCCTGATCGAGGATGCCGCACGGCGCTTGGCGGTATCGCCCAGGACCTTGCAACGGGTTGCGAAGAAGTACGTGGGGCTCAGTCCGTCGGCACTCATTAGGCGTCGACGATTGCAGGACGCCGCCGAGCGCGCACGGTCCGATCCAACAGCGGACCTTGCGGCGATCGCCGTCGAACTTGGCTACGCGGACCATGCGCACCTGACGAACGACTTCCGGAAGTACCTGGGCTTTACGCCGAGTACGTATCGGAGGTCAGCTGGGGAGCCTTGAGCGCCGGGGCCTGCGGTTCGGCTGCGGCGGGGTCCGGTGTGGTGCTGTCGCCGCGGAAGGCTGCAAGCATCGCCTCCCGGTCGAACTGGCCTTCCCATTTCGCCACCACAAACGTGGCTACACAGTTGCCGAGCAGGTTGACCACGACGCGCATGGAGTCCATGAGCCGGTCCGCTCCGAGGAGCAGTGCAACCCCGGCGACAGGGAAGATGCCCAGCGCTCCTGCCGTGGCGGACAGGGCGAGGAAGGCGGAGCCTGGCACGCCGGCCATGCCTTTGGACGTCAGCATCAGCACTCCGAGTGCGGCCAATTGCTGCCCGAGGTCCAGGTTGTGGCCGAAGGCCTGGGCGAGGAAAAGCAGGGAGATGGAGAGGTAGAGCGCCGCGCCGTCGAGGTTGAAGGAGTATCCGGTGGGAACCACCAGGCCTGTGGTCGCCCTGGAGCAGCCGGCGTTGGTCAGTTTGGTCATGATCCGTGGCAGTACGGATTCGGTGGAGGCCGTGCCCAGGGCCAACAGGAACTCTTCGCGTGAGTACTTGATGAACTGCCACAGCGGGACGCGCGGGTAGACCCAGGCGACGACGAACAGCAGTCCGATGAAGACCAGGGCGGAGCCGTAGCATGCGGCGATCAGGAGTGCGTAGGTGCTGAGCGAGCTGAGACCGTACTGGCCGATGATGAAGGCCATGGCGCCGAAGGCACCCACCGGGGCAACCCGCATCACCCAGGCCATGATCTTGAAGAAGAGCTCGAGGGTGGTCTCCATGACGTCGATGACCGGCTTGCACTTTTCCCGGCCCACCACCACGATTGCAGCCCCGAAGAAGACCGCGAAACACAGGACCTGAAGCAAGGAGTTGGAAGCGAACGCGCCCACCACGCTGGCAGGGATGATGCCCAGCAGGAACTGTCCCGCATCCTTGGGTGGGGCGGTGGTGGTCTTGGCATTCACTGCATCCGCGGACAACGTGGCGGGATCGATGTTCAGCCCAGCGCCCGGCTGCACGATGTTGGCCACTACCAGTCCGAAAGCCAGGGCGAAGAGCGTGGCGGCGGTGAAGTAGATCAAGGCTTTCACGCCCACCCGGCCCACAGCTTTGACGTCTCCCACTGCGGAGATCCCTGTGACGATGACCAGGAAGATCAGTGGGGCGATGATCATCTTGATGAGCTGGATGAAGCCGTCGCCCAAGGGGCGAAGCGCGGAACCAAGGTCAGGCCATAGGTAGCCGATGCTGATCCCCAGCACCACGGCCACCAGGATCTGGAAGAACAGGGATTTGTACAAGGGCTTCTTGGCCGCCTGGCTCACGGCGGAGGCGGGTGCAGGGATCTTCAAAGTGGCGCCTATCTGTGCGATGGCCGTGCAGGGTCACGGTCCGGGATCACCTAAGACGCTATGGAAGGGTTGTTTCCGGGATGCTAATTCCAAGGGCTTGCTGTGTTTAATATCGGAATCAAGTTTCCATAATGCGAAATCTAAGGGCTTGGCCGTAAGCCATCCGCAGCCAGCACCACACCGGCGGAAATGAACCTGCCGCACTGTTCGCCGTACGGGTAAGCGCCTCGGGGTGTAAAGCTCACCGTCCGCACGGGCAGTGCCACACCGGCCTTGGACGTGCCGGTGACCGTCACTTCCATCGGAGACTCCGAGAGGGTGGGCAATTCCACGAAGCCGTGCAGCGTCCCGTCCGGAGACGAGGTTGCCGAGCACACGCCATCCGGTGTGCACGTCTTGTCCGAGGTCACGGCACCCGGGTTCAGCATGAGGTCCTTCTCGGTGCAGGCTCCGTCCTGGCAGGCCTTCAACCGCAGCGAGCCCACTTGGTCTGCGTAGTCGGCGGTGACTGTCAACGAGACGGCCGCTATATGCCCGATCGCGGGGCAAGCAACCGGCGCGTCTGCGCAAGCGGATAGCAGCGCCGTCCCGGCAAGGGTCAAAGCCAGCCCGATTCTCCCCATGACTCAGGGTAGGACGGCAACCCCTTCGCCGCTACGCCGGAAGCCGCAACCCGTCGTCGTGCATTTCGGCCAGTCCGTCGGCGAGCAGGCCGTCCAAGGCCCGCTCGAGCTGCTCCGGTGCGGAGTTGAGCCGGTGCAGGGCGGCCAAGGGAATGCCGATACCCGACGCCTCGAAGCCGAGGTCGGCGGGCGCGCGCTCGAACATGTCGCGCGGGACGGGGTGTGCGGCCTCGCGCAGGACAGCCATCACGGCACCGCGGACCTGGCGATCGGTGCCGTGCCAGGACTGGCCCTTGGGGGTGTACGACGGCGGCGGCTCACCGGCCGCGAGCCAGGCGCAGCTGTCGCGGACAGGACACTCCGCGCACTTGGGACTGCGGGCCGTGCAGACCATGGCTCCCAATTCCATGACCGAGGCGTTCCATCGCACGGAAAGGGCGTGGTCCTTCGGCAGCAGGGCGTCCGCAAGCCGCATTTCGGCAGCAGTGAGCGCCGGAGCCGGCAAGGCATTCCCGGAGACAAGCCGTGCATGGACGCGCCGGATGTTGGTGTCCACCACTGTTTCCCGGCGGCCGTAGGCAAAAGCCGCGACGGCGGCCGCGGTGTAGCTGCCGACACCCGGCAATCCAAGAAGTTCGGGAAAGGTGTCGGGAACCTTGCCGTCGTGCTCTTCGCAAATGGCGGCGGCGGCCGCGTGCAGCCGGAGGGCGCGGCGCGGATACCCCAACCGTCCCCAGTGACGTACGGCCGCGCCGGACGGTTCCGCGGCCAGGTGGGCGGGCGTCGGCCACCGTTCCATCCAGTCGAGCCACACCGGGAGTACCCTCACCACGGGGGTCTGTTGGAGCATGATTTCGCTGACCAGGATGCCCCACGCGGTGCAGTCCGGCCGGCGCCAGGGCAGGTCCCTGGCAGCCCCGGCGAACCAGCGGTCCAGGGCGTCGTGCAGCCGGGCAAGCTCATCGGAATCGGGGAGTGTCATACTGCCATCAACTGTAGTGGAACCAAGGTACAGGCCGGCTCATGGCCGACGTCACACAGGCCCGGATTGCTGCCTCGCGGCGTGGAGGTTAGGTGCTCCGTCGGCCACGAGCCTAGCCTAGATGCATGGCCACCAACGGTAAGCAGCACTCGAGCGCGCGCTCCGCCGCGCCGGCAAAGAGCGCTGCCCGGGGCTCCTCCAGTACCCCGGCAAACAGGCGGCGGCCCAGCCCTGCCGTGTACCGCCGTCGTCGTCAGGTCGTTTTCGGAGGGCTGCTGCTGGTGATCGCCCTGGTCGTGGTGGGTGTGCTGGCACTGACTGGCCTGTTCGCCGGTTCTCCTGAGCCCCAGGCTGTCAACACAACGGCGCCAACATCAGCGCCCACGCAGGGGAGCGCGCCGTCCGTGGCGGCGTCGCCGTCGGCCTCGCCCACTCCGGTGTGCGACTTCAACCTCATGACCGTCGCAGCGAAAACCGACAAACCAGTCTACGGTCCCGACGAAAAGCCGCTGCTGACCATGACCATCACCAACGGCAATGCGGCCCCTTGCGAGGTCAACGTAGGCACATCCCAGATGGAATACGTGGTGATGAGTGGCTCGGACCGCATTTTCTCGTCCAAGGACTGCCAGACCGGCGGAGTGGACCTGGTCAAGACCATCCAGCCCGGCAAGAGCGAAACCGCCAACTTCCCGTGGCAACGCAACAGGTCGCTCGAAGGCTGCGGCGTGATCAACGCCAAACCCGGCGGGGGCGGCGCCTACTACACGTTCGAGGCGCGGCTGGGGAACAAAGCCAGCCCCAAGGCTGTCTTCCAGCTGAACTGACCGCCCCAGCGGGGTGGAAACGCCCGATCTCGGAAGCCGGCTTTAGAGGAACCGGTCCAGCAGGCTGGCCTCGGCCATGCGGCTCAGGCCTTCACGGACCGTGCGGGCACGCTGATCGCCGATGCCGTCCACAGTCATGAGGTCGTCAATGGTGGCCGCCATCAGGTTCTGCAGCCCACCGAAGTAGTCCACCAAGCGGTCGGCGACGGCTTTCGGCACGGACTTCAGGCCGGACAACAGGCGGTAACCGCGCGGCTGGACTACTGCGTCCAGCTGCTCGACGCCGCCGGCGAAGCCGATGATGTGGGCGATGCGGCTAAGGTCGATCAGTTCCGTGGGGCCCAGGTTCAGCAGTGCCTGGACGGCTTCTTCGATGTCCTCAGGGGTGGCGTTGGGGTCGGAGTAATCGCGGATGATCACTTCACTGCCTGGACCGCGCCCCACGGTGAGTTCTTCCACCTGGAGGGACAGGAGGCGGCCGTCTTCGCCGAGTTCAAGAACGTATTGGGCAATTTCCTCGGAGATCCGGCGGACCATTTCCTGGCGTTGCAGCGTGACGGCCACGTCCCGCACCGTCACCAAAGCCTCGATCTCCAAGGCAGAAAGGGAACTGGTGACCTGATCCAGCCTGGCGCTGTACCGCTCCAGCGTTGCCAAGGCCTGGTTGGCGCGGGCGAGGACCTTCTCCGAGCCCTCCAACACGTGCCTCA
This sequence comes from Paenarthrobacter sp. AB444, assembly GCF_028736865.1. NCBI lineage: Bacteria > Bacillati > Actinomycetota > Actinomycetes > Micrococcales > Micrococcaceae > Paenarthrobacter > Paenarthrobacter sp. AB444. The sequence goes on from NZ_JAQZBY010000003.1 coordinate 26,024, forward strand.
GCCCGTTCACGTACAGTGCGATGATCTGCATTGACTGGCTGACGGAGATGACCGGGACACCGGTCTGGATGGCGACTCGTTCGGCCGTGCGGTGCCGGGTGCCCGATTCCTGGGTTTCGATGCTGGAATCCGGCACCAGTTGGACGGCTGCCTTGATGATGTTGCTGGCATCCTTGTCGCAAATAATCGCCCCGTCCATTTTGGCCAGCTCACGGAGGCGGGTGGGGGAGAAGTCGATGCCGATGTCGAAGCCGCCCGAGCAGATGGAATCTATGGTGCGGTCGTATCCCAACACAATCAGTGCGCCGGTGCGCCCACGGAGGATGCGTTCCAGGCCATCGCGCAACGGAGTTCCGGGTGCGACTCTGGCAAGAGTCGCCTTAAGCGATTCTTCCGGGCTCCGGGCCATAGGTTTTCCCTTCGAAGGTGCAAGCCATGGCTCGCAAACATGCTGAAACCGGCGTCTGCGGGCGCATCCAAAAATGGCCTTGTGACGCCAAGCTCAATGATAGGGCTTCATTGCACCGTTAACCGCACCAGCAAGCCCCAAAGTGGGTCATTCGTTATGTTCGCCGGGTGCTTCAAAGTGGCTAGTAATCAACCTGCCGCTTGAGCCTGTTCCCGAGCCAGAGCATCGCCAGGCTCACCACCAGGAAGCCGACGGAGATTGCCAGGGCGAAGACCACCACTCCGCCCCAGCCCCCGGCGCGTGCCGGATCAATGAACCAATAGGGGTACCAGTTCACGAAGGCGCCCCGGACCAGGCTGTAAACCAGATAGGCGATGGGATAGATCAGCCAGTACCAAATGTGCCGGAGCTCAAGCGTGGCCCGCGGGGGTTGGAACAACCAGTCCGCCACCATCACCACGGGCATCAGGTAGTGCACCACGAAGTTCACCCAAGGGACCATGGATCCCAGGTCCTCGCCGGCAAGCAAGGCACCGAAGACCAGCCCCACCACTGCCATGGCGATGGTGGCCGTACCGCGCGTGACATCGTCCGCCTCACTGGGGCGTTTGCGGATCAGCACCCTGTAGCCGCTGATGAGCAGCACGACGGCGGCAAAGATATTGGACAGGTTGGTGAAGTAGCTGAAGAAGTTTCCGACGTCGTAGCCGAGCCCGATGTGGACCGCCAGCTGAGTCGCCACCGCCACCAACGTCAAAAGCCCAAAGAAAAAGCGTCCCCCGATAAGCACATTCCGTTTGGTCATGGGCCAATCTTCGCCGAAGCATGAGCCAGGATGCCGACGGACACCCCGAAAGAGTTAAGTGATGAGGAGCTCCAACGCCTCCGCCAGATGCCCCACCTCGCGGACGGAGAAACCATCCGGGATGATTCCTGCCCCGGCGGGGCTTGCCGGAACTATCGCGTGGGTGAAGCCGAGCCGGTGGGCTTCCTGGATGCGCTGATTGATGCCGGGAACCGGACGCACCTCACCCGCCAGCCCCACTTCACCAAAGGCAATCAGGCGCTGGGGGAGTGCCTTCCGGGACTTCGCGGAAGCAACGGCCAGTGCGACAGCCAGGTCCGTGGCAGGCTCCGTAAGCTTCACCCCGCCTACGGTCGCCACGTACGAGTCATCCTTGTGCAGCATGCAGCCCGCGCGTTGCTGCAGGACCGCCAGAAGCATGGCAACGCGGGAGCTCTCCAGCCCACTGGTGGCCCGCCGGGGCTGGGAATTGGGGCTCTCCGCCAAAAGCGACTGAACCTCAGCCAACAGTGGCCGGCGGCCTTCCATGGTTACCGTGATGCACGTTCCCGAAACCGGCTCCCTGGTGCGTGAAACAAACAACCCACTGGGATCAGCGAGTCCTTCAATGCCTGCCTCGTTGAGGTCGAAACAGCCAACATCGTCCGTGGCGCCGTAACGGTTCTTGACCGCCCTCAGCAAACGGAGCCGCGAATGGCGCTCGCCTTCGAACTGGCACACGACATCCACCAGGTGCTCCAGCAGGCGCGGTCCTGCGATGGTGCCTTCTTTGGTGACGTGGCCGACCAACAGTGTGGTCATGTTGCGCCTCTTGGCTGCGGCAATGATGGAGGCAGCTACCTCGCGCACCTGCGAAACACCGCCGGCACTGCCCTCGACATCCGCGCTGCTGAGCGTCTGCACCGAGTCCACGATCAGGAGCTTCGGCTCAAGCTTCTCCACCTGGCCCAAGGCCTGGCCCAAGTCGGTTTCCGCCGACAGGTAAAGGGTGTGGGCGACGGCGTCGATCCGTTCGGCGCGCAGCTTCACCTGCGCCGCGGACTCTTCTCCGGTGATGTACAGGACGTCCTGCCCGGTGCGGGCGAACTTGGCCGCGACGTCGAGCAGCAGCGTGGATTTTCCGACGCCGGGTTCCCCCGCAAGCAGGATGACGGCACCCGGAACGAGCCCTCCTCCGAGGACGCGGTCGAGCTCGTCCACCCCCGTGGGCAGGAAGGCCGCGGTGGTCCCATCGACCTCGGCGATACGCCGGGCGGGCTCCAGAACGGTGGCGGCCGCCGTCGTACGCGCAACAGTGGTGCCGTACTCCTCAACGGTTCCCCACGCCTGGCATTCGCCGCATCGGCCCACCCACTTGATGGCAGTCCAGCCACATTCGGAACACTTGTAGGCGGGTGTCTTGGATGCGCGGGAAGTCTTTGAAGCCATGCGTTCCAGATTAGTCGGGGGGACTGACAGGATTAGCCCGGCCGTACCGCACCGCGTCAATGAATACCGCCAGGCCACACACACCCAGCGCCACGCCCATCGATGCCACGACGTCAGTGAGCCAGTGGTAGCCAAGGTAGAGCCGGCTGTAGGCGACCAGCAGCGTGACCAAAGCAGCTCCGGCGTAGGCGAGGACCGCCGTCGTACGGGTCCCGGAACGCGAGACCAGAAGATACGCAAGGACCGAAACGAAAACTGCGGCGCCCAGCGTATGGCCGGACGGGAATGACAGGGCATCGTCCGGCCCAAGGAGGAAGTCCGACGACGGCGGCCGGGACCTGGAGACCTCCAGTTTGATGACGGTGGCCAGGACGACGGAGAGCACCATGGCACCCATCAGGATGGCCGGACGCCACAGTTCCCTCTTCCACACGGCCCACACCACGGCCACCAGTCCACCGGCCACCGACATCACAGTCGGCGACGTAACCGCAGAGACGCCGGCCAGGAAGCCGGTAGCCACCGGGCTGCGGGAGTCGACGACGAACGTGTGCACGGCGCCGTCCAGGGTTGCCAGGCCACTCGCGGACAGAACGGCCGCGAACATCAACCAGAAGACCGCGTCCCCGGCCACGAAGAGCGCACCCGCCCAGAGGAACAGGACCCGCTGCGGCATCCGGAGGGCGGGGGCCGGCCGGGGGCGCACGGACAGGCGTGGTGAAGATGCAGAAAGCATCGGCCCATTCTGCCAAACGGTCCTGAGGCTAGTCTGGGAGCCTCGCGAGTTGGCATTTAATGACAATGCCGGGCCGTTGGATTGTCATTAAATGCCAACTCGGCGGGCGAAAACTACAACGCCGGAAGCACCGCCCGGGCCTCCTCCGGCTCCATCCCGCTGGCCTCCAACAGGTCAACCATGAGTGGCCGGAAAAGCATCACCACGGTTTCACCCTCAAGCCTTTGGACATCGAGCATTTTGGGATGCAGCCGGGCCGCGATGTCGGAAAGGTCGTTCCGGGCACGCCGCAAATGGACCCGGCGGGTGCCTTCGCTTTGCTCGGAGAGGCCAATGGTCATCTCATCGATGGCGGCGGCAGTCTCCTGCAGCACCTCCGAGATACTGTCGATTGCCTCATCGGATAACGCAGCGTGGTTGATGGCGCTCGTGAGGCGGCGGGCGAACACACGGCTGTTACGGAGCGCCAGATCGATGTATTCGAGGGAGTGCTCCAGGCTGGCGAGTTCTTCGCGGTGCCTGCGGTGCGCGGGGGCCAGCGTGGCGACCTCGCCGGATGCCCGCAGGGTCTGCCGCATACGGTCAACCAAAGGCTGGCAGTTGCGGCCGCGGATCAACGCGTGCCAGGCAGCTGTCGAGTCGCTTTCGATCATCGCCGTGGCACACTCCCGCAGTACCTCGGCGAGTTCGTGCAGGATCTTCTGGACGTCCTTTCGTGGCTCCCTGCGCGGATCCTTCGGCACCAGGATGGTCACCAGCAGCGCACAGATGCCACCCACCACGGCGTCCAGGCTACGCGTGAACGGCCCGCCGGCCGGCGCCGGAAGCAGCACCACCAGCAATGACTGCAGACCCAGCTGAGTCGTGAAGATGGTCCCGCTGTCGAGGAACCTGGCCAGCAGGATGGAAAAAAGTAGGACGACGGCGGCCTGCCAGATTCCAGCGCCCAGCCAGTGGAGCAGGAGGTCGCCAACCACGATGCCCAGTGTGCAGCCGAGGCCCACCTCTATAACCCGGCGCAGACGGGGATCGCGCGAGAAGCCCAAGGCGATCAGGGAAGACGTCGCCGCGAACAAGGGTCCTTGGTGGCCCAGGACGTATTCGGCGAAAGCGTAGGCGCCCACGGCGCACACGGTCATTTGGATGGCCGGAGTCAAGGAGTTCCGGCTCCGAACCAGTCCGGTCCGCACTCTGGCCCGCAGAAACTTCTTGCTTGCGTTCAGTCCCTTAGCGGCAGCCATGCCTTTCAGTCTATTTGCCCGGCCACCTTCCGCCGAGGAACGACGAGCGTAACGGTGGAACCACTCAAGGTGGCACGCGCCACATAACCCAATGGTCCGCCGTCGTTCACCTTCCGTTCACCTGCCACCGCCGATCCCGTTACCTGCGCTCCTTACCTTCAGTAAAGGAACAAAACGGTCCACAGCTCGCGCACGCCGAAATCTCCGTTCGGAACGCATCTGAGAAATCCCTGGAAGGGGCACATCCAAGTGAAGGCAACTCGCTTCGGCCGCAACGCGGCACTCGCGGTCATCGCAGCAGGCGCACTCGCGCTCACCGCTTGCGGTTCTGACAACGCAACCGGCACCACTGGCGGAACCCAGTCCGCAGCAGCCGGCACCAAGGTGACGGGCACCCTGACCGGCATCGGCGCCTCCTCCACCGGCGCAGCCATGGACGCCTGGAAGGCCGGTTTCGCCTCCGCGAACCAGGGCGCCACGGTCCAGTACTCCCCGGACGGCTCCGGCGCAGGCCGCAAGGCCATCATCGACGGTTCGGCACAGTTCGCCGGCTCCGACGCCTACCTGAAGGACGACGAGCTCGCAGCTTCCAAGGCCAAGTGCGGCCCCGAGGGTGCCATCAACATCCCGGTCTACATCTCCCCGATCGCCGTCGCCTTCAACATCCCCGACGTAAAGGAACTGAAGCTCGACGCCGCTACGGTTGCCAAGATCTTCCGCGGCCAGATCACCAACTGGAACGACCCGGCAATCGCAGCACTGAACTCCGGCGTCACCCTGCCGGACCTCAAGGTCACCCCGGTCAACCGCTCCGACGACTCCGGCACCACCTCGAACTTCACCGATTACCTCGCATCCGCCGCTCCCGAGGTCTGGACCGACAAGGCTGCAGGCGTTGGCCCGCCTCCCTGAAGGGTGAGAACGCCAAGGGCACCTCCGGCGTCGTCAAGACCGTCACAGACACCCCCGGTGCCGTGACCTACGCCGATGACTCCGCAGTCTCCGGCAAGCTGGGCACGGCCTCCATCAAGGTCGGCGACGAGTTCGTGAAGATCTCCGCCGACGCTGCTGCCAAGGCTGTTGAAGCCGGCAAGCCCGTTGACGGCCGCGCCAGCAACGACGTCGCCATCAAGCTGGACCGCAAGACCACCGCATCCGGTGCTTACCCGGTAGTGCTCGTCTCGTACCACGTTGTCTGCACCACCTACGAGACCAAGGCTTTTGCCGACCTGGTCAAGGCCTTCGAGACCTACGTCGTCTCCGACGAGGGTCAGAAGACCGCTGCCGACGCCGCTAAGTCCGCACCGCTCTCCAAGACGCTGCAGGACAAGGCCAAGGCCGCCATCGAAACCATCAAGGCCAAGTCCTAACGCTTGCGCCCAGAGCACGGCTGAACACTGAAGTTCCCTGTCCCGCTCCCCGGTGGCCAACGCCGCCGCGGCGGGGCAGGGAACTTGGCCGTGCAAGACCAGTTCACTCCAGACTGAAGGATCGTGAAGTGACCACCAACTCCCTGACAACCTCCCGAGGCGCAGGACGCGCCGGGGACAAGGTTTTCTCCGGGGCCGCCATGGCCGCAGGGTGCCTTATTCTCGCAGTCCTCTTCGGGGTCGCGTTGTTCCTCGTGGTGCAGGCCATCCCGGCGCTCACCGCCCCGCCCGCGGACATCCAGGGCGGACACGGCTTCTTCGCCTACATCGCCCCGATCGTGGTGGGTACCCTGATTGCCGCCGTGATCGCACTGGTCATCGCCACGCCCGTGGCCATCGGGGTGGCCCTGTTCATCTCGCACTACGCCCCGCGCCGGCTCGCTGCCGGGCTCGGCTACGTGGTGGACCTCCTGGCCGCCATCCCCTCCGTTGTCTACGGTGCCTGGGGTGCGGCCTTCCTGGCCAAGGAAATCTCCCCCGCCTACGACTGGCTGGCCAACAATCTCGGATGGATCCCGATCTTCCAAGGACCGGCCTCGGCTACCGGAAAGACCATCCTCACGGCAGGCATCGTCCTCTCGGTCATGGTCCTTCCCATCATCACCTCCCTGTCCCGCGAAATCTTCCTGCAGACCCCCAAGCTGCACGAAGAAGCCGCGTTGGCCCTGGGAGCCACCCGCTGGGAAATGATCAAAATGGCTGTGCTGCCCTTCGGCCGTCCCGGCATCATCAGCGCCGTCATGCTTGGCCTGGGCCGCGCGCTCGGAGAAACCATGGCCGTGGCCCTGGTGCTGTCCTCCGGCGTCCTTACCGCCAGCCTGATCCAGTCCGGCAACCAGACCATTGCCGCCGAGATCGCCTTGAACTTCCCCGAAGCCAGCGGCCTGAAGGTCAACACTTTGATCGCTGCCGGCCTGGTGCTGTTCGTCATCACCCTTGGCGTGAACATGATCGCCCGCTGGATCATCACCAAGCACAAAGAATTCTCGGGAGCCAACTAAATGACCGCCACAGCAGTCCGCAAGCGCTCCGCGCTCACCAAGGGCCAACTTCCGAAGTTCGCGCCCTACATTGTCCTGGCTGTCGCACTCATTGTCGGCGCGGCCATCCTCGCATTGATCGGCTTCAACGCCTTCGGCTGGGGGATTGTCTCGGCCATCCTCTTTGCCGTCGGGTTGGTCTCCTGGAGCGGTGTTGTCGAAGGTTCCCGCAAGGCCAAGGACAAGCTGGCTACCTGCCTGGTTGTGGGTGCCTTCCTGATCGCTTTGCTGCCGTTGATCTCGGTGATCGTCACGGTCCTCATCAACGGCATCCCCGGACTCATCACCCCCGGCTTCCTCGGCACCTCCATGAACGGCGTTACCGGCGCTTTCGACAACAAGGCAGCCGAAGAGGGCGGGAAGGTCCTCGGCGGTATCTACCATGCGCTGATCGGCACCATCCAGATCACGCTCCTTGCAACGGTCATCTCGGTGCCCGTCGGCCTGCTCACTTCGATCTACCTGGTGGAATACGGCAACGACCGTCCGCTGGCCCGCGCCATCACCTTCTTCGTGGATGTCATGACCGGCATCCCCTCGATCGTGGCCGGCCTCTTTGCGGCAGCGTTCTTCTTCGCCGTCGTGGGCCCCGGCACCAAGACCGGTGCGGTAGCCGCCGTCGCGCTTTCGGTCCTGATGATCCCGGTGGTGGTCCGCTCCAGCGAGGAAATGCTGAAGATCGTCCCGAACGAGCTCCGCGAGGCCTCCTACGCGCTGGGCGTGCGCAAGTGGCGCACCATCACCAAGGTGGTCATTCCGACGGCGATCTCCGGTATCGCTTCCGGCGTCACCCTGGCGATCGCGCGCGTGATCGGTGAGACCGCGCCCATCCTGGTGACCGCCGGCTTCGCCACCACCATCAACAACAACGTGTTCAGCGGCTGGATGGCTTCGCTGCCCACGTTCATCTACACGCAGATCCTCAACCCGACGTCGCCGTCCAACCCTGGTCCGTCCGACCAGCGGGCCTGGGGCGCAGCGCTGGTGCTGATCATCCTGGTGATGCTCCTGAACCTCGGAGCACGCCTTATCGCCCGCATCTTCGCTCCCAAGACGGGCCGTTAGCCGCCAGCCGGGCACTCCCGGCACTCCCGGCACGAAAACTTCCAGAACCCCCAAGGAACAAAGGAACACCATGTCCAAGCGCATCGACGTCAAAGACCTGAACGTCTACTACGGCAATTTCCTGGCCGTCGAGGACGTCAACATCAACATCCAGGCCAAGTCCGTGACGGCCTTCATTGGCCCGTCCGGCTGCGGCAAATCCACCTTCCTCCGCACCCTCAACCGCATGCACGAGGTCCTCCCGGGCGCCCGCGTCGAAGGCGAAGTACTGCTCGACGGCGACAACCTGTACGGTCCCGGCGTGGACCCCGTAACCGTTCGCACGCAGGTGGGCATGGTCTTCCAGCGCCCCAACCCGTTCCCCACCATGTCCATCCGCGACAACGTGCTGGCCGGTGTAAAGCTGAACAACAAGAAGATCTCCAAGGGCGCGGCTGATGCCCTGGTGGAGAAGTCCTTGGTGGGTGCCAACCTGTGGAACGAGGTCAAGGACCGCCTGGACAAGCCGGGCTCCGGCCTCTCCGGTGGCCAGCAGCAGCGACTCTGCATCGCCCGTGCCATCGCCGTTGAACCCCAGGTGATCCTCATGGACGAGCCCTGCTCCGCACTGGACCCCATTTCCACCCTTGCTGTTGAAGACCTCATCAACGAGCTCAAGGACCAGTACACCGTGGTGATCGTGACCCACAACATGCAGCAGGCTGCCCGTGTGTCCGACAAGACCGCCTTCTTCAACATCGCGGGGACGGGCAAGCCGGGCAAGCTCATTGAATTCGCTGACACCGCGTCCATCTTCAACAACCCGTCCCAGAAGGCCACGGAAGACTACGTCTCCGGCCGCTTCGGATAAGGGTTCCGCGGGTTCCGGCTTCTATGGGGGGAGTCGGCACATAACGACGGCGGCCGTCGCCTTGGGGGTACGGCCGCCGTCGTTCTTTGTTACCCAACTGGGGGACAGATGACGGTCCACTGAACGCTCAGTGGGCCCGTATCTGTCCCCTGGTTGGGTCTAGAGGTGGGTGAGGGGGGAGAACGCGAGTTCCAAGATGAACGCCGCGGCCGCAGTGATCAGCGGGGTGGCTACCCAGAACATCAGGATCCTCCGAACGAGGCGCCGGTTCACGGTGTGGAACCGCTGGTTGATGCCCCCGCCCAGTACGGACGCTGTGAGCGTGTGCGTAGTGGAGAGCGGCAGCTGGAAACCAATGGCACCGACAAACAGCATGACGGACGTCAGCGTTTGGGCCACGAATCCCCGTAACGGATCCACCCGGATCAGTTTGTGCCCCAGGGTGTGGGAGATTCTCCAGCCACCCAGCAATGTTCCCGCCGTGAGCATGGCGGCCGTGAGCAGCAGAATCCATAGGGGTAGCTCGTCACCGCCTGACAACCCGGCGGCCACAACGGCCAGGAAAATGACCGCTGCTGTGCGCTGGCCGTCCTGCAGGCCATGACCGAACGCGACAGCCGCACTGGACACGGCCTGGGCCCGCCGGAAGCGCCTGTTCACCACATTCGGTTGGGTGTAGCGGGCGGCCCACGTCACTGGCCACACCAGCAAATACGCCGCGCCGAAAGCTATCAACGGGGAAAGCACCAGCGGCAGCACCACCTGGGTGAGAACGATGCCGTCCACGCCACCGAGGGAGTTTCCACCCACCAGGATGCTGGCGCCGCCCGCACCTATGAGCCCACCCACCAACGAGTTCGTGGAGGACAAGGGAATGCCCCGCCACCACGCATAAACTCCCCACAGTATGGAAGCCGCCAGGGCTGAGGCGAGCATGGTGAGGCCCCCGGTGCCCTGGGGTAGCGTGATCCAGGATTGCGTGAAGGCCAGGACGAACGTCCCGCTGAGCATGGCGCCCACAAAGTTGAAGACAGCAGCCAGGAGCACGGCGACCGATGGCGTGAGGGCTCGGGTCCGCGTTGAAAGCGCGACGGCGTTGGAGACATCCCGGAAGCCGTTCAGGAATGCAAAACCCGAGGCCAAAGCAACTACCAGGACCAGGACGGCGATGGTCACGTCATGATTCCTTGACGATGATGCTGCCTACCTGCGTGGCGACCTTCCGCATGTCTTTGGTCACTTCCACCAACTGGTTGGCGATGTCCCGGTGCCGTGCGTACTGTGTCGACTTCATGTCCTTGAGCATCTCCGCTACCCAGATGCGGTGGGTGCGCTCGGCACGCTTCGCCAGGCGGAGTATCTCGATCCAGTAGTCCTCCAGCTCGTCGAGGTCTTCGAGTTTCCGCATGGCGTCCACCGTCAGCTCGGCCTGGCGGCTGATGATCTCCAGCTGGTCGGCCGCACGTTTGGGGAGCCGGTCCAGCTTGTAGATCGCCACGAGGTCACCGGCGGCATCCAGCTTCTCCATGGCCTCGTTGAGGTGCCGGGAGAGGGTGTACATGTCCTCGCGGGGGAGGGGGTTCACGAAACTGGTGCGCATATGCGTCAAGAGGGCGAAGTGCAGGTCCAGCGACTTGGACTCGTGCTCGTGGAGCTCTTCTGCGAGCCGTTCGTGCTCGCTGGCAGGGGCGCCAAGAATTTCGGAGAGCGTCCCGGTGGCGGCCACGATGACGCCGGCCATCTGTGCCAGCAGTACGAGCCCGGCAGGTTCCTGGGGGAAAAGGCGCAGCTTCATATCGCTTCCGGGCTGGGGACGGGTGGGCGCGGGCCGCTTGACTTGACGCGATCCGTTTCGCTCCCAACTTTACCGGTCAGCAGGAGTGCTGCGGGAACTACTCCCCATGGCAAGCCGCCGCACATCCATGCAACACTTGGGACGTCTGCTAATTAATCCAATCAATGGGGGAACTATGCGTCTCAATAACCTTATGAAGATCAGCGGCCTGGCCGCTGCGGGGCTTCTTGCCCTGAGTGCCTGCGCTCCCGCCGCGACGGGCCCGACGGCGGGCGGTTCCGAATCGCCGTCGTCCTCCTCGCCGTCTGCCTCGTCCGCAGCATCATCGGCTGCCTCCGAGGGCACCTCCTCGGGTTCCTACAAGGTAGCGTCCTGGGCGCTCCCCATCTCCGACGCGGGGGAGAAGCTGGGCAGCATGAAGGGTGACAGCTTCTCCGTCGACGTCTTCCAGGTGGCTACGGACGTCGCTTCCAAGGACAGCATGTTCGTGGACAAGGAAACCAAGGAGAACCTGCTGAAGAAGGGCGCCCCGATCGTCTACGTGAACTACGTGGTGACCAACACGTCATCGGCCGACATCCCCCTGAGCCACTCGTTGGTGACGCCCAACGCCAAGTACACGGACTGGAAGTACCTTGGCGGCATGCCGTCCGACTCCAGCAGTGACGGGTTCAAGAAATACGGCCTCACCAGCTCAGGCATCAAGCTGAAGGAGAAGGACCCGTTCGTGCTGAAGCCGGGTGAGTCGTTCAACATTGCCGAGAACTTCGCCTACACCGCGGGCAAGGAAGCCGAGATCAAGGCGACCATGACGCCCCAGAACGCAGCAGGCGACCTTGACCACGACAAGAAGGAAACCGCCGAAACCACGGTGACGCTGAAGTAGTTTCTGCCGCGTTTTGCCCGGGCCGCCTCAAGGCTGGTCCGGGCAAACTGTTTTCGGGCATAAAAATGGTGCCGAACCGGATACGCCTCTCGGCGGTAGGCCGCTCGAAGCGGCTATAAGTTGAAGCCCGGGGGTTTCGCGGTTCGACACCAGTTTTAGTTTTCCCCGTCTGGCTGGCTAAGTCAACATTGACAGTCCGGGCCGGGCGTGGGTACGTTTCGCCCTTCGGGCGCGTTAGTCCAGCTCGCCCAGCCGCCAGGCGTTGGCCGCGTGCTCGAGGTCTTCCGCGGTCTTCACCAGCTGGTGGGAGTTGCGGGTGAGCTTGCTGGCGTGGCCTTCGTTGGTGTGCTCGGCGCCGTCGGCAATCGTTGCCTGGCCGAGCGCCACCACGCGGCAGAATGCGGCCGAGCGTTCCAACGCGACGTCGAACTCGCCGTCGAAGGCTCCCGACAAAATCGCGTCCGCCATGGTCTTCATCTCTTCGGCTCCCGGCGGCTCGGCCGCCCCTGCCACCACGTTGGAAACCTGTGCCGTGTCCCGGCCGGCCCTGAAGTACACGGAGATGCGCTCCGGGTTCTGGATGGTGGCAGCGCGAAGGGCGTACAGCCGCCAGAGCGCGCCGGGCAAGCTGCGTGCGGGGCTCTCGGCCCACATCTCGGCGATCGCATCCAGGCCCTGCTCGTCGGCTAGCTTCACCAATCTGCGCGTGACTTTGGGGTCGTCACTGTCCCGGCCGCGCTTCACCAGGGCCTGGGCCGCGAGGTGTGCGGCCTCGGAGACTCTCGCAGGGTCCGCGCCGCCGGCAAACGGTTCGAAATCGATGGGCGCAAAGGGCTTTGGTTTGTGGTGCCTGTTTGCTCCGCCGTACGCACGTGATCCTGGCTGTTCGCTCATGAGTTCACCGTACTCCTGTGCTCTGGTGGGGTCGAGTAACGCTTGTATCGGGCGCAGCCGTCGCTTCCCGACCCTCTTTGCCGCCGCCGGTGGGCCGACACGCCGCCGTCAGCGGCGCGTCGCCGTCGTACTTCCGCCCAAAGAAGGTCACGACGGCGCACCCCACCCCGGTTCCTTACCTGCCTTGACCTTGGGGTACAGTATTTATGGCTGTTTCAACAGCTGGAGGGCCTTTAGCTCAGTTGGTAGAGCATCGGACTTTTAATCCGTGGGTCGTGGGTTCGATCCCCACAGGGCCCACCCTTCTCGCAGGCCGGAGACGTTGAGTCTCCGGCCTGTTTTTTGTTTCCGCGACCTATGCGCGCGAAGAAATCTCTTGACTCCCATCCCATCCACCGACAGCATGGTTTCTATAACGTTGTAAATCGACTCGCACGCCCCGCACACCAGCAGACAAGGACCCACGCTTTGGGAGCCCAGAACAACACCGCCAAGATCACCATCGACCCCGCGTTCGTCATCGGCCCCGTGAGGAGGAAGACCTTCGGGGCTTTCGTCGAGCACCTGGGCCGCTGTGTCTACACCGGCATTTTCGAGCCGGAGCATCCCAAGGCTGATGAGGACGGATTCCGTACGGACGTCCTGGAGCTGACCAAGGAACTCGGCGTCTCAACTGTCCGCTATCCCGGCGGCAACTTCGTTTCCGGCTACCGCTGGGAGGACGGGGTGGGTCCGAAGGAAAGCCGTCCCACCCGTCTTGACCTCGCGTGGCACTCGAGCGACCCCAACCTGGTGGGCGTGGATGAGTTCGCCAAATGGTCCGTGAAGGCCGGGGTGGAGCCCATGATGGCCGTGAACCTTGGCACCCGGGGCACCCAGGAAGCGCTGGACCTGCTGGAGTACTCCAACATCAAGGGCGGCACGGCGTTGTCTGAGCAGCGCAAGGCCAACGGCGCGGTGGAACCCCACAACATCACCATGTGGTGCCTCGGCAACGAGATGGACGGTTTCTGGCAGATCGGTCACAAGACCGCTACGGAATACGCCCGTGTGGCTGCCGAAACCGCGCGGGCGATGCGCATGGTCAACCCGGAACTGGAGCTGGTTGCCTGCGGCAGCTCCGGCCCCAACATCCCCACGTTCGGTGAATGGGAGCGCGTGGTCCTCAACGAAACCTATGAACTGGTGGACCTGATCTCAGCGCACCAGTACTTCGAGGACTTCGGCGACCTGCAGGAACACTTGTCCGCAGGCCACAGGATGGAAGCGTTCATCAAGGACATCGTTTCCCACATCGATCATGTGAAGTCGGCTAACAAGTCCGGGAAGCAGGTCAACATCTCCTTTGATGAGTGGAATGTCTGGCACATGACACGCGACGAGTCCAAGGCCCCCACCGGGGATGACTGGCCGGTTGCGCCGGTTCTCCTGGAGGACCGTTACACGGTGGCGGACGCAGTGGTGGTGGGCGATCTCCTGATCACGCTGCTGCGCCACACCGATCGCGTTCATTCAGCGAGCCTTGCCCAGCTGGTCAACGTCATCGCGCCGATCATGACCGAGCCCGGCGGCCGCGCGTGGAAGCAGACAACCTTCCACCCGTTCGCCCTCACGTCCCAGCATGCCTCGGGCGCAGTACTCAATCTCGCCGTCGAGTCACCGCAGTTGGACAGCGAAAAGACAGCCGGCTTCAGCGCCCTGTCGGCCGTGGCGACCTACGACGCCGATGCCAACCAGGCCGTCGTATTCGCCGTGAACCGTTCGGCGACGGACGCGCTGACCCTGGAGGCCGCCGTCGGAAGCTTGAACGCCGGCAAGGTTATCGAGGCCGTGACCTACGCGAACAAGGACCCGTACTGGCAGGCGACAGCCGACGATTCGACGTCGGTCCTGCCGTCCGAGAACGTCAGTGTGAAGCTCGACGGCGGCAACCTCACCGCGGAGCTTCCGGCCGTGAGCTGGACCATGATCAGGCTGTCCCTGGATTCGGGCAACGACAGCTAAGCGATCTGCTGCGTTCCGTCGTGGAACGTCGGGTAGGCGGAGATGGGAGTGACGGTGGCGGGAGCCGGTTTTGGTGACTGCGATGCAGCCTCCGGAGCCGGACCGTCAACGGTCACGATCTCCATGGATTCCATATCCAGCAAACGCCGGGTCCCCGTCTGGTCGTTGAGCCAGAAAAGGTCCGTTCCCGCCACGGTCTTGACCACGGTGCCTTGGTGGTAGAGGCGGCCGTTGTGCCACGCCTCAACGTTGTCTCCCTGGCTCAGGGGGTGCGGTTTTTCCTGGCTGCCCGGTACTGCGCCGAATGCTTGGGCCAGGGTGGCCTGTGTCTTCAGCGCCTGGAACAGGTCCCTGTTTGCAATGCCCATGGTTGCCTCCTCAGCTGGCTCCGCCATTTACTTGAATCCAGCTTTGCGCAACTATGTTGCAGGCGCGTTGCATGGGTATGAGCGACGTGTGACGGCCTAGGGAGTCTGCGTGGGGGCCTCAGTCCTCAAAGGACGTGGGAAGCCGCCGGTCGCCTGCGATGTGGGCGACGACGGCCTCTGCCACCGCGCGCAGCTTGATATTGCGATGGCTGGAAGCATCCGCCAGGATCTGGAAGGCAGCATCGCGGCCACACCTGTTTTGCGCCATGATGATGCCTACGGCGGTGTCGATGGTCGTGCGGGAATCCAGTGCCGCCGCCAAGTTCGCGCGTGCGTCCTGCAGCTGCGACATCTTCAGGGCCAGCTGCAGTGCCTTCGCTCCCGTGGTGGTCACCCGCTGGGCTGCACGAACGTCCTCCTCGCCGAAGCTGTGTGGATGCGCCGAGTACAGATTTACGACGGCGGCAGAGGTGCTGTTCAAGTCCAGGGGCAGTGCAAGGATGGCACCAATATCCGTGTCCTCCACGGCTTGCATGTAGTCCGGCCAGCGGTTTTCATGCCGTATGTCGGGGACGTGGGTCATGGTCCGTGTCCGGAGGGCGCTGAGGCAGGGGCCGTCGCCCAGGTCATTCTGAATCTTGTCCAGGCGGCGGGCCAGCGGGTCACTGTCCGCTACGGCAACCGGCTTTTTCTGCCGCATGACCGTCATTCCGCAAGACACCGCGTTGGCCGATGTTGTGAGTTCGTCCGCGGTCAATTCCACGAGGTCGCCGAGAAAGCCGGGAATGTCCGCGTTTTCCACCAGCAGATCCTGGATGCGCTCCAGAAAATTGGTCAGGTCTGGCCGGGATCCTGTGGATGTGGGGCTTTCAGAAAGATGATTTTGCTTTTTTGCAGAAGATTTCGCTTCTTCGTTCCGGGCCATTGTGGCCTCAATTCAGCGTGGCCGGACCTCACGCATTTCCGGCTGGGCGGCTGGGCACTCGTGTTCGCGCCCAACCCGGATAAATCAGTTCCGGAGCATCACCATCCGGTATCTCATACTTCGCCACTACGCTTAGGACGTGCAACAAGATACAGCCGTCAGTGCGCATCCTTAATTGCACCGATGTATTTCACCAGCACTGAAGGAGTGCCCGCATGGCCGTCACCATGAACGACGTCGCGAAAGCCGCAGGGGTTTCGTTGAAGACAGTTTCCAACGTCATCAACAATTACGAATTCATCCGTCCGACCACCCGGCAACGCGTTCTGGCCGCCATTGAAGAGCTCGGCTACGAAACGAACCTGACGGCCCGAAGCCTCCGCTCCGGGAAGACCAACATGCTGGGCCTCGTGCTGGCCGACCTTTCCATCCCGTATTACGCGGAGTTGGCATCCGACATCATGAAGGCTGCCTGGCGCCGCGGCTATCGCGTCCTGGTGGAGCAGTCAGGCAACGAAGCGGCCCACGAGAAGGCAGCAATCCAAGGCCAATTCCGCAGCCTCACGGACGGCCTCCTTTTCATTCCCCTGGCACTTGGTGCTGAGGAGATCATCCAGGGGGCCGGCACCAAGCCGTTGGTCCTCCTGGGAGAGTATGTGCAGGACCCGCGCCTGGACATGGTCCTCATCCAGAACCAGGAAGCCGCCGCAGCCATCACCACGCACCTGCTGGCCGGTGGCCGCCGTCGTATAGCTGTCCTGGGGGCGGCCGACGGCGACACAACAGGCAGCGCCGGCCTGCGGCTCAGCGGGTACAAGGCTGCGCTCGCGGACGCCGGCGTTGAGTACGACCCCACTTTGCTGGTGCGGTGTGAGTGGCGACGAGATGGGGGAGCCGGGGCCATTGCCAGGCTGTTGGACAGTGGCGCGGAGTTTGACGCCGTGTTCGGCCTCAACGACGCCTTGGCCCTGGGGGCTCTTCACGAGCTCCTGGTCCGTGGAAAGAAGGTGCCGCAGGAGATCGCCGTGGCCGGTTTCGACGACATTGAGGAGGCGCGGTTCGCGTCGCCGTCGCTGACTACCGTGGCGCCGGGGCGTGCGGAAATTGCCGAGCGCGCCGTCGCACTCCTGATCGAGCGGATCGAAAGCGACCGGGAAACGGGCGACGTCCGCCAGCTGGAGGCCGCCTTCGAACTGCGGATCCGGCATTCAGCGCCGTAAGGGCGGCTAGTCTTTGAGGAATGAACGTGATCCCAGCCGCCCTCCGTACCCCCGCCGTCATGATCGACGTCGATATCCTTGACCGCAACATCCAGCGGATGGCTGACAGCATGCAGGGCCGTGGGCTGAATCTGCGCCCGCACGTCAAGACGCACAAGACCTTGGAGATTGCGCGCAAGCAACTGGCCGCAGGGGCTGTCGGGATCACGGTTGCCACTATTGGCGAAGCTGAGGTCTTTGCGGCCAACGGCGTGAAGGACATCTTCATCGCGTACCCGCTGTGGGTGGAAGCTGAAAACGCGGAGCGACTCCGGGCCCTGGCCGCAGGTTCCCGCCTGGCTGCCGGCGTGGATTCAGCGGAGGGCGCGACGGCGATGGGTCACCGCCTGGGTGCGGACGCCGGTTCCGTGGAGGTGCTGATCGAGGTGGACAGCGGCCACCACCGCAGCGGTGTCCTTCCCGACGAGGCAGTGGAGGTGGCCCGTGCTGCGGCCGCCGCAGGCCTCACCGTCGCAGGCGTTTTCACCTTCCCCGGCCACAGCTACAAGCCCGGAATGCCAACAGGGGCGGCCGGCAATGAAAACGAAGCACTGGGGCAGGCGGCTGCGGCGCTGGGCTCGGCGGGCTTCGAGGTGCGGACAGTCAGCGGTGGGTCCACTCCCACGGCCTTGCTTGACGGCCCGACGGCCGCAACTGAGCTGCGCCCCGGCGTCTACGTCTTTGGCGATGCCCAGCAACTGGAGCTTGAACGGTGCACCTGGGACGACATCGCCCTGTCGGTGGCCGCTACGGTGGTCAGCCGCCACGAAGCACGCGGCGGCAACGTCCGGCGCGTGGTGGTGGATGCCGGCAGCAAGGTCCTGGGCAGCGATCGACCTGACTGGGCCACGGGTTACGCCCGGCTCCCCGAGTTTCCCGAGGCCAGGGTGACCGCACTGTCCGAGCACCACGCCACGGTAGTCTGGCCGGATTCGGCCGAGCTTCCGGCCTTGGGCACCCGGCTCCGGGTGATCCCCAACCACGTCTGCCTCACCATGAACCTGGTGGACGAGGTCTACGCGGTGCGTGACGGTGCTGTGGTGGACACGTGGACCGTGGCCGCGAGGGGCAGGAACAGCTAACCCAGCGCCGGAACACTCTCAAGCAGGGTGTGGAACGCCCGGTTGTGGTAGACCAGCGGGGCTGAACCGCCGTCATTGGCCCGGATGTCCAGAACCGTCGCCGCGAGCAGCACCGAACCTCCCAGCGGCGCGCGGTGGATGATGTCGCAGCGCAGCGCCCACTGGGCCTCCCGGAGAAGGGGTTCGCCGGTGGGCAGCCACTGCCAATCCATGTCTTCGGTGAAGCGGGGTGCCGCGGGGTCCGCAAAGGTACGGGCCAGTTCCAGCTGGTCGGCCCCAACAAGGTGCACCACGATCGAGTCTGCCGCTGCAACGACTGACGCCGAACGGCCACCGGTCACGGAGAAGGCAAGCGTTGGCGGATCCACGGCCACCGAGGCCACCGAGGAAGCAGTGAGTCCCACCGGTCCCTCCGGTCCTGAGGCAGTGACGATCGCGACTCCCGCCGGGTGTGCGCGGAACGCGGCCCGGAAGAGCTCGCCGACAGCCGGGGACGGCAGGGGATTGTGGTGGGTCATCGCTATACCTTTGATGGAAAATGCTCGAATATGGCACCGCTGGGCGCACAGTAATCGATGCTAGAACCTCAACATTAGTTGAGGTCAATTCGGGCCACTCCGACCCCCGGCTGAGACAGTTCGGAAACGTGGCTGAAACTTCCGCTCCTTACGCTGGTCACATCAGGCCCAGCTCTGCCCAGCCCTAAGGAGATGTCGTGCACCTATTGCCCCGTGAGCAGGAGAAACTCATGATCGTGGTGGCCGCAGACCTCGCACGGCGCCGCCAAGGCCGGGGGCTAAAGCTGAACTACCCCGAAGCCGTAGCCATCATCAGCTACGAGCTCATCGAAGGTGCCCGCGACGGCAGGACCGTGGCGGAACTCATGAGCTACGGAACCACCCTGCTCAGCCGCGACGACGTGATGGAGGGCGTTCCCGAGATGATCCACGACGTCCAGATCGAGGCCACCTTCCCTGACGGCACCAAGCTTGTCACCGTCCACAACCCCATCCGTTAGGAGCCCCCATGATCCCCGGTGAATACAGGCTCCGGCCAGGTTCCATCGCTTGCAACAGCGGACGTGAGGCGATCGCCGTCGAGGTCGTAAACCGCGGCGACCGTCCCGTGCAGATCGGTTCGCACTACCACTTTGCCGAAGCAAACCCCGCCCTCGAGTTCGACCGCGAAGCCGCATACGGCCGCCGCTTGGACATCCCCGCGGGCACGGCCGCGCGCTTCGAGCCGGGGGACAGGAAAACGGTCCAACTGATTGAGCTTGCCGGGTCCCGCGAAGTCTTCGGCCTCAGCAATGCGGTCAACGGAAAGCTCGACGGCGGTACCGGGGTTGCCGGGGAACCCCGCCCGGGCGTCGCAGCGGAAAGGGACCACCAGTGAGCTTCGAGATATCACGCAAGCAATACTCCGAACTCTACGGACCGACCACCGGTGACGCCATCCGTTTGGCTGACACGGAACTCTTCCTTGAGATCGAGAAGGACTACACGGTCCACGGCGAGGAAGTGGTCTTCGGTGGAGGCAAAGTCATCCGCGACGGCATGGGCCAGAACGGACAGTTGACCCGTTCGCACGAGATCCCGGATACCGTCATCACCAACGTCGTGGTCCTGGACTACACCGGAATCTACAAGGCCGACATCGCCCTGAAAGACGGGCACATCTTCAAGATCGGCAAGGCCGGAAATCCGCAGATCACCGATGGCGTGGACATCGTCATCGGGGCCAGCACCGAAATCATCGCCGGCGAACGGAAAATCCTCACTGCCGGGGGCATCGACACCCACATCCACTTCATCTCCCCGGAACAGGTGCCGGCAGCATTGTGCAACGGCATCACCACCATGGTGGGCGGCGGCACCGGCCCGGCCGAAGGCACCAAAGCCACCACCATCACGCCCGGCGCGTGGCACATCTCCAGGATGCTGCTCGCTGCTGAGGGACTGCCCGTGAACATCGGCCTGTTCGGAAAGGGCCATGCGTCCGCCGTCGAGCCCCTCGCTGAGCAGATCCGCGCTGGTGCGGTAGGGCTGAAAGTCCATGAGGACTGGGGCTCAACCACATCCTCGATTGACATGTCCCTACGCGTGGCGGACGAATACGACGTCCAGGTGGCCATCCACACAGACACCCTTAATGAGTGCGGCTTCGTGGAGGACACCATCCGGGCAATCGACGGCCGGGTCATCCACACCTTCCACACCGAAGGTGCCGGCGGCGGCCACGCCCCGGACATCATCAAGATCGCCGGCCTGCCGAACGTCCTCCCCGCCTCCACCAATCCCACGCTGCCCTACACGAAGAACACCATCGAAGAGCATTTGGACATGCTCATGGTGTGCCACCACCTCAACCCGGACATCCCGGAAGACGTGGCCTTCGCCGATTCCCGCATCCGGGCCGAAACCATCGCCGCCGAAGACGTGCTTCACGACCTCGGCATCTTCGCCATCACGTCATCGGACTCCCAGGCCATGGGGCGGGTGGGCGAAGTCGTGACCCGGACCTGGCAGGTAGCCGACGCCATGAAACGCCATCGCGGCGTGTTGCAGGACCCCTCGGGAGCGGAGCATGGCTCGCCGGACTCGGACAACTTCCGGCTCAAGCGGTACGTGGCCAAGTACACCATCAACCCTGCCATCGCCCAAGGTATGGCCGACGTGATCGGCTCCGTGGAAGAAGGAAAATTCGCGGACCTCGTGTTGTGGGATCCGGCGTTTTTCGGCGTGAAACCCGAACTCGTCATCAAGGGTGGACAGATCGCCTACGCCCTGATGGGGGACTCCAACGCTTCCATCCCCACGCCGCAACCGCGCACCATGCGGCCCATGTTCGCCACCTATGGGAAGGCGCTCCAGCAGACGTCCATCACCTTCCTTTCCCAGGCAGCCATCGACGCCGGCGTGCCCGAAGAGCTCGGCCTCGAACGCGTCATCAAACCCGTGGCCGGCATCCGCGACCTCACCAAAGCGGACCTCAAATTCAACGGCGAAACGCCGGACATCGCCGTCGACCCCGAAACCTACAAGGTGACGGTCGACGGCGAAGAGGTCACCTCCCAGCCGTCCGACGTGTTGCCCATGGCGCAGCGCTACTTCCTGTTTTAGGAGCCCGCATGATCATCGAAAAAATCCTGGGTAACCTGCACGAGCAACCCCAGGCCTTCACCGGTCACCACAAGGAAAAGGTGGTGCTCCCGAGTGCGTTGCTGGTCAAACGCATCCAGCGCGTCACCACCGACCACGGCAAGGAACTAGGCATCCGCCTCCCCAGCGGCTCAGGGGACCTCCGCGACGGTGACATCCTGGCGCTGGACGACCACAACGTCATCGTCATCTCCGTGCTGCCCACCGATGTCCTGGTGATCGCGCCGCGGAGCATCCACGAAATGGGTGTCGTGGCGCATTCGCTCGGCAACCGTCACCTGC
Source organism: Paenarthrobacter sp. AB444 (assembly GCF_028736865.1). Taxonomy (NCBI): domain Bacteria; kingdom Bacillati; phylum Actinomycetota; class Actinomycetes; order Micrococcales; family Micrococcaceae; genus Paenarthrobacter; species Paenarthrobacter sp. AB444. Next base: position 47,684 of record NZ_JAQZBY010000003.1, read on the forward strand.
AGGCGCAATTCTTCGGCTCCGATTCCGAGTACGGGGCCCAAGTCATGGTGTGCCAGTACGATCACACGGTCGAGGACTACCTGAAGAGCGTCGGCGTCCCCTACGACAGGCAAGAACGGGTCATGCCGGTGCCGTTCCGCCATGCTGAGCACTCGCACTAAAGTCAAGCGCAGCGTCAGGTTGGGTGCGCGCGCTTGCGCTTCGCTGGGAAGGGGGCCGTGCCCGCTTCGCGATGCCCGCCACGCCGCGGCCCCCTTCCCAGCTCCACTCCAGCGCGCAGCCGTCACCTTGGGCGGTACTCCTTGAGCGCCGCATATCAGCTTGCTCTTCAACAGTTGACTGATTCGGCTTTGCCTACGGGGGCGTTTGCTCATTCTTTGGGGTTTGAGGGCTATATCGAGCGTGGGCTTGTTGGGGATGAGGCGTCGTTTGGGGTTTGGCTTTCCGCTTTTGTGGGGCAGCAATTGACTTATTCCGATGGGTTGGCTCTGCGCTTTCTTTATGACGGGGTGGATGTTGGGTTGTTGGATTCTGTTCTTTCGGGGCAGCTGTTGGCTCGGGAGGTGCGGGAGGCTTCCGTGAAGATGGGTGGGCGGCTGCTTGAGATCGGTGGGGAAGTGTTCCCGTCGACGCAGTTGGATGGCTACCGGAAGTTGGTTCGTGAGGGGGTGGCTTCCGGGCATCAACCCTTGGCTTTTGGAGTCATCGCGCGGTCATTGGGGGTCCCCTTCGAGGAGGCCCTTGGTGCCTACCTGTTTGCCACGGTTACGTCGCTGACGCAGAACGCCGTGCGCGCCATACCGTTGGGGCAGAACGCCGGGCAGCGGGTACTTCGCCACGCGCACGACGCCGTTGCTGCCGCCACCCGGGATATAGCACAGCTGTGCTGGGACGACTTCGGGGCAGTCAGCCCCGGACTGGAAATTTCACAAATGCGGCACGAACGGCAACGTGCCCGCATGTTCATGAGCTAATGCAGGAGGACACATGACTGAACCCATCAAGATCGGCATCGGCGGCCCTGTCGGAGCAGGAAAGACCCAGCTCGTGGAGCGGATCACCCGGCACATGAGCCGCGACATCTCAATGGCCGCCATCACCAACGACATCTACACCATTGAGGACGCCAAAATCCTGGCCGCCAACGGCATCCTGCCGGAAGACCGGATCATCGGCGTCGAAACCGGCGGCTGCCCACACACGGCCATCCGCGAAGACACGTCCATGAACACGGCCGCCATCGAAGAACTGAAAACCCGCCACCCCGAGCTGCAGGTCATCTTCGTCGAATCAGGCGGCGACAACCTCTCGGCAACCTTCAGCCCCGAGCTTGTGGACTTCTCGATCTACATCATCGACGTCGCGCAAGGCGAGAAGATCCCCCGCAAGGCCGGGCAAGGCATGATCAAGTCCGACCTCTTCATCATCAACAAGACCGACCTGGCGCCCCACGTCGGTGCGGACCTGTCCATCATGGAACGGGACTCCAAGGAGTTCCGCGGTGATAAGCCGTTCTGCTTCACCAACCTCAAGACCGATGAGGGGCTCGAAGACGTCCTCAACTGGATCCGGCGGGATGTCCTGATGCTCGACTTGGCCTCGTGAGGGCGGCCGTCACCGCTTCGGCGGGGATAAGGGGCCGTGCCCGCTTCGCGATGCCCGCCACGCCGCGGCCCCTTATCCCCGCCTCCGCTGACCAAGGCCAAGGACTGGAACCAGAGCCCCACGCGGGGTTATCCCACGCGGAGCGGCCGGTGCGGGGGCGGCTGGAGCTTGGGGTTAGTGTACGGGCCGGGAGGGCTGTGGCTTCGCGGCAGTTCCATGAGGGGGCCTTGCGGGTTTTGAGGCCGCACTATCTCGATGAGTCCGGGCAGGTTTGTTATGTCATGGTCAATCCGGGTGGAGCGTATCTTGGGGCGGATTTGTTCCTTATTGAGGTGGAGGTCGAAGACGGGGCTGACCTGCTCCTCACTACACAGTCGGCAACCAAGGTGTATCGGACGCCCGGGTCCTTCGCTGAGCAGCGGATGAGTGTGCGGCTGGGGGAGGGCTCGCGGTTGGAGCTGTTGCCCGACCAGTTGATTGCCTACCGGGAGGCGAGCTACCGGCAGAATTCGCACATCAGTCTCGACCCGACGTCGTGCTTTGTGATGGCCGAAGTCATCACGCCCGGTTGGTCGCCCGACGGTGCGGCGTTCCGCTTTGAGGAAGTGCGGCTCAGGAACGAGGTCCGGGTCGAGGACGAAAACGTCACGCAGCTGCTGGCGCTGGACAACCTCCTGATCCGGCCTCCCCTCAACGATGTGACGGGGCTGGGGTTCATGGAGGGCTTCAGCCATCTGGGGTCGCTGGTGGTGGTGGATCCACGGGTGGACCAAGGGCTCGCTGACCAGTTGCATGAACTGACCCGCGGATTTGAGGCGTACACCGGAGTTTCTTTGACCGCGACTATTGCCGGAACCACCGGGCTTGTGCTGCGATCGTTGTCGAACAGCACCGAAGAACTCAACACACTGCTGGGTGCCTGCACCAACTTCCTTCGCGGACGCTGGTACGGGCAGGAGCCCCTGAACCTGAGGAAATACTGATGACTGCGTTGACCGAGTTCGCCACGATGTACCGCGAACGGGACGCTCTGTCCCTCCGGACGCGCATGCTGTTCACCTTCGGTGCCGTCGCCGCATTGCATCTTGCCGCCGTCGTGCTTTTGCTTGCGGGAGGCGCGGGAGGCGCTCAACCGCTGGCGCTCGGGCTGGTGGTCACCGCTTACGTTGCGGGCATCAAGCACAGCTACGACTGGGACCACATCGCGGCCATCGACAACTCGACGCGCAAGTTCGTAGCCCAGCGGAAGGACCCGGTGAGCGTTGGGTTCGCATTCAGCCTGGGGCACAGTTCCGTGGTGATCCTGGCTGGTCTGCTGGTGGTTGCCGGTGCCACGCTGATTGGGCAGTTCATGGAGGACGGCACCACCGGCAATATGGTGCTGGGCCTGATCGGCAGTGGGGTGTCCGGGCTCTTCCTGTTGGCGATGGGCCTGTTCAACGGCTCGGCGTTCATCCGTGCCACGCAGGTTTACCGGAAGGTGCAGGCCGGCGGTGAGTTGCGCCCCGAGGATCTGGAGGCCAAAGGTTTCGTGGCGCGGCTGCTGGCGAAACCCCTGTCCAAAGTGGAGCGGCCCAGGAACATCTACGTGATCGGTTTCCTGTTCGGCCTGGGGTTCGATACCGCCACCACCATCGGGCTGCTGGTCATCACCACGACGGCGTCACTCGCCGGCGTTTCGCCGCTCGCCCTGATGGCCCTGCCGCTGGCGTTCACGGCAGCCATGACCCTGTGCGACTCCATCAACGGGGTTGCGATGATGAAAATGTACAAATCCGCCCTTCACAATCCCCGACGGAAACTCGGCTTCAACGCCGTCATTACAGGCATCTCGGCAGTTTCGGCACTGTTTATTTCCGTGATTACGCTGGGTGGCTTCCTCAACGCCGCTTTCGGACTGAATGATCCTCTGACAACCTGGCTCGGGGGAATCGACTTGGGCGATGCCGGTTTGATCCTCGTGGCATTGTTCGTGATCGTGTGGGGTGTGTCTGCCTGGCGCGGACGGGCGCTGCGGCGATCCGCGTAGCCCACGGCACACAAATATTTTCCGCTCCCTGTAACCGGCGGGCCCGAGCCGGAAACTAGACAAGTATCCTGCAGGTCCGGGCTCTATATTTCAGGGGGAAAATCGTGCTTTCCGAGCGCGAATTGGCGTTCATCGCCATTCATAAAGACAGCTATCCGTCCGTCTTCAAGTTTGTTCGCCGACGCGTGGAATCGGCGGATATAGCCGAGGAGATCGCCGCGGACGTTTTCCGCGTCGTCTGGCAGAAGTGGACGGACGAGTCCACCCCGGAACTTCCATACCTTCTGACAGTCGCCCGCAACCTGGTGGGGAACGCGTACCGGAGCCGCGACAGGCGACTCGCCCTGCAGGAAAAGCTCCGGACGACGGCGGTCCAGCGCTTTGGGGATGACTCCGAGAACGTCGTGGTTCAGGACGCTTTGATGCGGATGCGCGAACAGGACCGCGAAATCCTGCAGCTCGCCTATTGGGACGGTTTGGGCACGGCCGAAATTTCCGGAGTCCTCCAGTGCAGCGAATCAGCGGCGAAAGTCCGCTTGCACCGCGCACGTACGGCCTTCCGCAAACAGATGCCGGCGGCCGAATTTACTACACAGAAGTTGGGGGCCTGAAGATCATGGATCCTATCAAGAACCAGATTTCAGCAATTGACCCGTGGGATATGAATGACGCTCCGGAACCCAAGGGTGAGGAAGCGCTCCATAGGATCCTGTCCGGGACAACTGTATTCAGCGACGCGAATACTCTCTCGAACGTGGCTTCCCTTGAAAAGCGCCGGGCAAGGAAGTTCCAGATTGCCGGTGGATTGTTCCTCGGCGCTGCAGCGGTAACGGCTGGCGTTCTGGTGGCCGCCAACTTCGGGCCGGTCGGTGCCACCCCGGCCCCGGCGGCGACGTTCACTTCAGCCGAAGCCACGGCCGCGCCGTCGGCGTCCGCCACGCCGTCGACAACGGCCACGCCAACGCCTGCTCCGACAGCGACACCCACAGCAGTTGCAACGCCCCAGCCCACTTCCACGCCTGTCGCTACTGTCCCGGTGGTGGCGCCAACGCCCGTTTCGACAACGACGCTGCCGCATGCTGGCCAAGTCCAGAGCTACACGTTCCCCGACGGACACCTCTCCTTCAGCTACCCAGTCGGATGGAGCGTCAAGACGGAGCAAGGTCCATACCTGTCAGAGGAAACGAAAGCGGCTTCGCAGGGTGCCACCGTCATGGACAGTGCCGGCTCGCCCGTTGCCTACATCTACAGCGGATTCTACGGCGACGGTACGGCCGGGTTGGTGGACCGGACAGTCCTTGACCGGGCCGTGGTCCCCGGAGTGAGGGACGTGAACGGCAGCCAGGTGGAATTCGGTTTCTCGTCGATCCAGCCCCAGTACATCCCCTACGAGGGGCCGCCCTACGAGGGAATGCCCTCACCCCAATCGGGACCTGTCGAAGGCCCTCCGACGTACATCATGGATGTCCGGCTCACTTCGGAGCTCAAGGCCGGCATCAGCTCTTCGGGCACCAACCAGATCACAATGCCCAACGGTGTCATGAGTGCCTACGTGCTCTTTGACCCGGCGAAGCGGCCTACCTTTGCCACCCCGGCAGCTGCCACGGCCTGGATGGGCACTACCCAGTATGCCCAGCTGAAGTCCATGTTGCTCAGCCTCAACTACATCTAGGCCCGTCCAAGGGATCAGTAAACGTCGCTCCGGCAGCCCGGAGCGACGTTTCCTGTACCCAAGTTGGGCGACGGGTAAACGGTCACTGTGCCTTTGCATACCGCGGTGGATAAACGCTGTGCAACTGCCCATAACGAAGCGTCCGCGGCTTACATAGGGTTGGAGAGATCTACTTCACAAAGTGCCCCGATCTACCCCAAGGATGAGTTTCAACGATGAAGAGCATCGCCCTCCTGCGCGAACGAGCCACCCGCGTCATGCCCACTGGTTCCCACTGCCCGGCGTCGGGTCTGTGGAGCCCGGACTGCGAACCGGATACCGTCCAGGTTTTCGCTGAGGGCCACGTGCTGCCGGCCTACAACGGTGTCCCGACTCTGTGGAGGCGGCGCACTTCCGCCGAAGTATCGGCATGACCAGCTCCATCCTGAACCGCCCGGCCGACTACCGCCATGTGCCTGCTTCCGAGTGGGCAGACCTCAGCGCCGGCGATCCTGTGTGGATTTACGACGTCGCGTGGGGCGCCGGCAAGGGGCGCGTGGACGATGTCTCCAAGCACCAGGAACTGCTCTGGGTGGTCCTCGAACCGACCGGCCGCAAACTCATCTGCGGCACAGACGACGTCGAGGTCTGGGCCGCCTGAAAAACTCGCCGAGATGGCAAATAATGACAATGTCTGAGCGGATCATTGTCATTAAATGCCATCTCGGTGTCATTTAACCGGCCGCGAGCAACATGCTGGGCGCGCCTGTTTCCACGCGGCCCACGGGTCCGTCGGGGAGCCCGGTTTCCGGGTCCAGGCGGAAACTCACGACGTCGTCCGAGCCTTCGTTGGCGATGTACAGCCAGCCCTCGCGGACCAGGTGGTGGCGCGGCCACTCGCCGCCGCAGGGCACCTCGCCAACGGGTTCGAGACCGGAGCCGTCGGGGGAAACTTCCAGCACGCAGATACGGTTGGTCCCCCGCACGCCCACGTAGGCGAAGCGGCCGTCGGAGGACAGCGCGATCTCAGCGCCGGCGTCGCCATCTTTTGCACCGGTGGCGCTGGCCGGGACCACCGAGGTCAGCTCATAGGTGCCGTCAGGTTCCATCCGCACGGCTGCGACCTCCACCGAGTACTCAGTGTCCACAAAGACAGTCCCGCTGTGGTGCCGTGCCATATGCCGTGGCCCCGATCCCATCGGCAGGACCAACTGGTGGTCGGCCTTCAAACCCTCACCGGGCACGTACTGCCACACCCGAACCAGGTCATTTCCCAAGTCCGTGGTCATCACCCGGCCGTCGGGAAGCATCAGGCTCGAATGCGCCCGGCTGGGCCTCGCGCCGTCGGGGGTTGTCCCGGCGTAAGGGTCGACGGCGGCTGCCGCACTGGCGCGCGAGGTGATGGCGCCGCCGTCGTCCAGTTCAAAAAGGATGACCTGGCCGTCACCCCAGCAAGTTGCCACGATGAAGCGGCCCTGTGGATCGGCACCGACATGGCAGGTCGCTTCTCCGGTGGGCCATGGATCGCCAAAGGCTTCGAGCTTGGCGTCGCCTGTCCGGCGGTAGACCTGTACATGGCCCGCTTCTTCTGCCACGGCGTAGAGCACAGGGAGCGTCGGGTGCAGCGCGAGGAACGACGGCGAGTCGGCGGCAACGGCCAGTCCCAGTGAGGTGAGGTTTCCTTCGGAATCGGCGGAGATGGCAGCGATTCCCTCGCCCTTCGCGTTCCGGTCAGCGGTGTAGGAACCGGTCCAGATAAGAGTTTCCATGTCAGTCCTCCCTAGTGTCCCTGAACATCCGGGTCGACGCCTGCGTCAGGGCCGGCGTCGAGGGTTTGCAGTTTGCTGAGGTCGTCCTGGTCCAGGTCGAAGTCGAAGACGTCCAGGTTCTCCCTCATGCGCTGGGGATTCGCAGTTTTGGGAATGGCGACAAGTCCCTGCTGCACGTGCCAGCGGAGCACCACTTGGCCCGGAGTTTTTCCGTACTTTTCCCCAATGGAAGCCAGCACCGGGGCGTTCAGCAAGTCGCTGCTGGCCCCCAACGGACTGTAGGACTCGGTGACAATGCCGTGCCGCTCGTTGTAAGCCCGTGCAGCGGGACGGGGGATCGAAGGGCTGACCTGGATTTGGTTGACAGCGGGAACAACATTGGTTTCGTGGAACAACTGGTCCAAGTGAGCCGGTTTGAAGTTGGACACTCCAATGGAGCGCACCTTGCCCGATGCCTGGAGCTCCTCAAAGGTTTTCCACGTGGAGATGAACTCACCCCGGCGGGGCAGGGGCCAGTGGATGAGGAGCAGGTCAACGTATTCCAGGCCCAGGCGCTCCAACGAACCGTCCAAGCCTTCCACCGCCCTGCCTGCACCTTGGAATTCGCCGTCGAGCTTGGTGGTGATGAAGAGCTCCGAACGGTCCACTGCGGCCGCCCTGATCCCGTTGCCCACGCCCTTTTCGTTGCCGTACTTCACCGCGGTATCAATGTGCCGGTAGCCGCAGGAAACAGCTTCCGCGACGGCATCGGCAACTTCCGCATCATTCAGTGGCCAGGTCCCAAGGCCGATTTGCGGGATCTTGTGGTGATCGTTCAGTTCGATAAGCGGGGCAAGTTCCATGGGCTGCTCTCCTCTGGGTTTCTACGTTTCTACGCTGGCCGTTCACTGCTTGGCAACCGTTATCGCCGGGACCAATCAAAGAGCCGGTCACTCAGTTCCATGTAGTCCCCGCTCACCACCTGCAGCTCAGGGTGGTTGTCATGCCACTCGACGATTTCCCTGGCACCATCCGCGAACGGGATGGTGGCCCGGTAATCGGGAACGAGGGCCTTGATCTTGGAGTTGTCGAAAACTACCGAGTGCGAACGGTCGCCCAACAAATTGGGCCCGAGCTCCGGGCTGTGCCTGGCAATCGTGTCCGAGGAAACGTGGAACAGTTCGGGCTCCTCAACGCCGGCAGCCCGGGCAAACAGCCGGTAAATCTGGTTCCAGGGCAGGAACTCGTCAGAGGTAATGGTGTAGCTCCCGCCCACCGCCTGAGGCCTGCCCAAAAGCCCCACAAAGGCCTTGGCAAAGTCTCGGCTGTGGGTGAGGGTCCAGAGTGAGGTGCCATCGCCATGGACCATGATCGGCTTGCCTGCCCGCATCCGGTGGATGTCGGTCCAGCCGCCCACCATCGCTATCTTGGTCCGGTCATACGTGTGGGAGGGACGTACCACGGTCAGTGGGAAATCAAAGTCCCGGTATGCCCCGAACAGCAGCTCTTCACAAGCGATCTTGTCCTGCGAGTACTTCCAAAACGGGTTCTTCAGCGGCGTGGATTCGCGGATGGGCAACGTCGTGGGCGGCTTTTGGTACGCCGAAGCGGAACTGATGAAGACGTACTGTCCCGTCCGCCCGCGGAACAATTCCAACCCGACCCGGGCGTGATCCGGTGTAAATGAGATGAAGTCCGCGACGGCGTCGTACTCCTTTCCCTGAAGTACCCCACGCACTGCCTCAGCGTCCCGAATGTCTGCGTGCAGGACTTCGGCTCCGTCAGGTACCGGCCGGCCGGCTGACTGTCCTCTGTTGAGGATGGTCAGCCGGTGGCCCAGCGCGACGACGCGTTCAGCCGCCGCCGCGCTGATGACCCCGGTCCCGCCGATGAACAGGATGTTCCGCGGCGAGACGGTGTCCGCCTCCGCCCCAAGGCTTTTGGGGAGGAGGGCGGTCACCAGGCGTAGTCCTCGGGCGCGGGACGGTGGCCCGGGAAAATGTCGTCCAGCCGCTTGAGCGCGTCCTCGTTCAGGGAAACGTCCAGGGCGCGTATGGCTGCGTCCAGCTGTTCCTGGGTGCGCGGGCCCACGATCGGCGCGGTCACCGCCGGCTGGTGAAGCAGCCACGCCAACGCGACGTCGCCCGGCTTCTGACCGAGCTCGTCCACGAAATCCTCGTAGTGGCGGATCTGGTCCTCGTGCTTCTTCAGGGTCTCCAGTGCGCGGCCTTCGGTTCGGCGGACGCCCTGCTCTTCCTTCTTGAGTACGCCGCCCAACAGGCCACCCTGCAACGGAGACCACGGGATCAAGCCAAGGCCGTACTGCTGCGCCGCCGGAATGACTTCAAGCTCCAGTTCACGCTTGAAGAGGTTGTAAATGGACTGCTCGCTGACCAGGCCGGTGTAGTTCCGCCGCCGGGCCGCTTCCTGCGCCTGGGCGATGTGCCAACCCGCAAAGTTGCTGCTGCCCGAGTAAAGGATCTTGCCCTGCTGGACGGCCACCTCGATGGCCTGCCAGATCTCGTCCCACGGAGTATCCCGGTCAATGTGGTGGAACTGGTAGATGTCGATGTAGTCCGTCTGCAGCCGCTTGAGGCTCGCGTCCAGTGCCCGCCGGATGTTCAGTGCGGACAACTTGGACTCGTTCGGCCGGTCCGTCATGGTGCCGTACAGCTTGGTGGCGAGCACGGTCCGCTCACGGCGCTCGCCGCCCTTGGCGAACCAGCGGCCGATGATTTCCTCCGTCCAGCCGCGGTGCTCCACCCCGCCGTAGACATTGGCGGTGTCGAAGAAGTTGATGCCCGAGTCCAGCGCCGAATCCATGATGGAGTGCGCGGTTGCCTCGTCGGCTTGGGGGCCGAAGTTCATGGTTCCAAGGCAGAGGCGTGAAACCTTCAGGCCGGAACGGCCCAGATGGGTGTACTGCATTTCTGTTGGTCCTTTTGTGTGGTCTTAGAGCTGGGTGAAAGCGGCGACGGCGGGATCGGAACCGATGCGCGCACCCGCCTCCAGGGCGGTGATGGCCGCGAGTTCGGATTCGGTGAGGGTGAGGTCGGCGGCGCCGAAGTTCTCCCGCATCCGGGTTGAGTCGGCGGACTTGGGGATCACGATGGTTCCTTGTGCCAGGTGCCAAGCGAGGATCACCTGTGCAGGAGTAGTGCCGTGTGCCGCTGCGATGAGGGCCACCTGCTCCGCATTCAGGTCCTTGCCCTGCCCCAGCGGACTGTACGCCTCAACGGCAATGCTGAGGTCGCGGCACTTGTTGGCCAACTCGCCCTGCTGGAAGGTTGGGTGCAGCTCGATCTGGTTTACTGCGGGGACTACCTCGGCTTCGCGCAGCAACGTATCCACATGCTCGGTGAGGAAGTTGGAGATGCCGATCGCCCGGATCTGCTTGTCCTGGTAGAGCTTCTCCATCTCCTTCCAGGCCTGCGTGTAGAGCCCCTGGGAAGGGACCGGCCAGTGGATGAGGTAAAGGTCGATCACTTCCAGATCCAGGGCATCGCGGCTTCGCTGGAAAGCGTCATAGGCCTCGCCCTGCTCGCCGTTGCGAAGCTTGGTGGTGATGAAGAGTTCTTCCCGGGGAATTCCCGAGGCTTTGATCGCGGCACCAACTCCGGCCTCGTTCCGGTAGGCGGCCGCGGTGTCTATGTGGCGGTACCCCGTTTCCAGGGCATCTTCCACCACCTTCTGCGTTTCGTCGGCGGGCACTTGGAAGACACCAAATCCCAGCTGGGGGATGGTGACGCCGTTGTTCAGTGTCAGCTCTGGCATGACGGTCTCCTTCGACGGGATGGTTATGGCCTTGGCGCTCCGTCGCTTCTGTCCCGTGGGCCGGGCATCAGAAAGCGTTTTCGGAGGCTCTGCTCTGAGCCTATGCAGTTTTGGGGGCAGAGTCAGCACTACAGCCTGATCCTGTTTTTCCTAGGTCTGGTAGTCCTACCCACAACAGTGGCCTTTCACACACCCTGGGCGGCAGAATGGACGGATGGGTCAGAGCGCCGAGTTCGGCAAATTCCTCAAAGTCATGCGTGCCCGCCTCCAGCCCGAGGACGCCGGAGCGCAGGAATCCAGCGGTTCACGAAGGGTCCCGGGGCTACGCCGTGAAGAGGTCGCACGCCTCTCGGGCGTGAGCACGGACTACTACACCCGCCTGGAACAAGGCCGCAATATCCACCCCTCCAAGGCAGTCCTGGACTCGGTGGCGAGGGCACTTCGCCTGGACCCCGGGGAGCAGGCGCACATGATGGACCTGCTGGAGCACTGCGCCAGTTCCGCGGGCAACCCCGGTCCCGTGCAGAAGGTCCGGCCTGGGTTGAGGCAGTTGCTGGACGCGGTGGGGGATGTTCCCGCCATGGTCCTCGGCCGACGTGCTGATGTCCTGGCCGGAAATCGCATGGCGCACCTGCTATTCACGGACTTCTCCTTGTTACCGGCGGCTGAGCGCAACCTCACGCGCTGGCTGATCCTGGACCCCGCTGCCGGTGCGTTATTCCGTGATTGGAAGACCGTTGCTGCCGAGGCCGTGGGCGCTCTGCGCATGGATGTCGGCCGGCACCCCAACGATCCCGAAACGAACCAGTTGGTAGGCGAGCTCGCAGTCCACAGCGAACAATTCCGCCAGTGGTGGGCGGGGCACAGGGTTGCCACGCGCGCCGCAGGCACTGTCAGGCTGCACCACCCGGTGGTGGGGGACCTGGAACTGAACTTCGAAACGCTCAGTCTCCCGGACGATCCCGACCAGCACCTTCGGGTCTATTCGGCGAAGGCCGGTTCGCCGTCGTCGGACGCTTTGATGCTGCTCAGCTTGGGCGCGGTGGAAGCAGTGGCTCCCCAACCTGAGCCGGCCCGCCGGGATGACAGTTAATGCCAATGTTCCAGGTGAACATTTGCACTAACTGCCAACTCGCGTAGGGAGAGTCAGCGCTCCAGCCGGAAGCCGAGCTTGATGGTGACCTGCCAGTCGGCGACTGCGCCGTCCTCGAGGTGTCCGCGGATTTCCTTGACCTCGAACCAGTCGAGGTTCCGCAGTGTTTGGGACGCTGTCGCAATGCCGTTCTTGATGGCGTCGTCAACGCCATCGGTGGAAGTTCCTACAATCTCGGAAACGCTATAGGTGTGGCCAGCCATGGTGCTCCTCATCAACGTGTTACGAATATTGGGAAATCCAGGCCTGCGGGGCAGGCCGTTCATGCAGACTAGCCCACGGAACTCCGTGCGGCCAGAGGTGGTGCGGCTTAGCTTTCACGCCAGTCGTGGCTGGTGATGTGGGAGCCAGCCTGGGGTCCCATCTGCAGCATTCCGCCGTCAACGGGCCATGAGGCTCCATTGACGTAACTGGAAGCCGGGGATGCCAGGAAAGCGATGACGGCGGCTATTTCCCGGGCATCTCCAGGGCGACCCAACGGCACGCCCGGACGGTCTTTGGTGGTGGGGTCCTCGTCCTCCTGGCCGGTCATCGGGGTGGCGATTTCGCCGGGAGCCACGTTGTTGGCGGTGATGCCGTGTTCGGCGAGTTCCAGGGCCATCGTCTTGATGAGTCCGCCGAGGCCGTGTTTGGAGGCGTCGTAGGCCGAGGCGCCAACCCGCGGCTGGAATTCGTGGACGCTGGTGACGGCGATGATGCGCCCGCCGCGGCCCGCTTTGACCATGCGCTTGGCAGCGGTTTGCATGGCGACGAAGGCGCCGTTGAGGTTGGTGTTCAGCGTGGACATCCACGTCTCGTAGTCGAGATCCAGGAACTTGGTGCCGTCGCCCGTTCCGGAGTTGTTCACGAAGACGTCCACGCCGCCGAGCTCTTCAGCGAGCTTGTCCACCGCGGCTGCGGTTCCGGGAGCGTCAGTGGTATCCAGCTGCTGGACAACTGCCTTCCGGCCCAAGGAACGGACCTCCTCCGCCGTCTTTTCGGCGCCCTGCTGGTCCGAGTACCAGGTGATCCCTACATCCATGCCTGCCTGGGCCAACGCCACCGCCGTGGCACGCCCGATCCCTGAATCCGAGCCTGTGACGATGGCGGTCTGCGGGGCAAATGGTGCGTCGCTCATGGTCCTGCCTTTCAGTGACGTGATGGTTCCGATGATGTATCCCTACCCTCACGTCGCCGCGGCAAACACTCCCGGCGCAAGAGGGTCATCCCGGTGAATGGCTGTGGAGTGTAGATTTCTCTGCAGCAGCACCCAGCGAATCCGAGAACCAGGAGTACTCATGTCAGAAGTTATTGTGGTCGGCGTTGACAACAGTGAAACTGCCAAGCGGGCAGCCGTAGCGGCAGCGAAACTCGCCACCGCCCTCGGCGCTGAACTGCACGTCATCAGCGGCTTCTCCGATGACCGCATCGAGGAATTCGGCAGCGGCAGCGACCGCATCACTGTGTCCTCGGCCGACTCCGCCGAATACGTGGCCCGCAAAGTCTCCGAAGACCTCGACGTTCCAGCGGACAAGGTCAAGTACTTCGCTGCCCGCGGCAACCCGGCCAACGCCCTGATCAACTATGCCGAGACGAACAACGCTTCCCTGATCGTGGTCGGCAACAAGCGCATGAAGGGCTTGGGCCGTGTACTGGGCAGCATCGCCAACAGCGTTGCACACGGCGCCCCGTGCGACGTGTACATCGTGAACACCGAAGTAGACGCGTAGAACCCAACCAGGGGACAGCACATGTCGCAGTGCGTGCTCGTAGCGACACGTGCTGTCCCCTAGTCGGGGAGCCCGGCACTTAGTGGCCCTGGAACGCCTCAGCCAGCCACCACGAACCGCCGTCGGAGGCGATTTTTGCGTCGATGACCAAGGGGCGGTCCTGGGTTCCGGCGTCGTAGGCCGCGAGCCACGGTTGGATGGCGGCGAGGTCGGCCGCGGAACGCACAGTCACTCCATCGGCCCCGAATCCCCGGGCGATCGCAGCAATGTCGGTATCCGGGAAGACCACGCTGGCGAGGTCCTGTTCGGAATGCTGCCCGGCGAAGTGGTGCACTTCGGCTCCGTAGGCGGCGTCGTTGTAGACAATGCACACCAGGGGCAGCTTCATCCGGACGGCGGTTTCGAGCTCGCTGATGCCCATGAGGAACCCGCCATCACCCGCACCCAGCACCGGTAACCGGCCCGGTTGTGCAACAGCGGCGCCGATCGCCGTGTACAGCCCCAGCCCGATTGCCTGGAAAGCCTGCGTGAAGCAGAAACCGAATTCGTCCGGCACGGCGAGGTACTGGCTGGGGTAGCCCATGAAGTTGCCGGAATCGACGGACACGATCCGTTCGGCCGGCAGCAGGGTATCCAGTTCACGGGTCAGCACGCGCGGATCAATGGACCGCGCCGTGGACAGGTCGGGCGTTTCGACGTCCCGCCACCGCGAGCCTCCCTTGATGGCGAGGGCGTTGGCTTCCGTGCGGTACTTTTCCGCCGGCTCAGGCTGCGAACTGCGCAGAACGGCCAACGCATCGACGGCGGTCAGCCCCGAATCGCCCAGAACGCCCAGCGAGATGGGCCGGTTGGCTCCCAGCGATGAGTCCTCCACATCCACCTGGACCACTGCCGTACCGGCCGAAATGAGCCGCCCGTGGCGCATGGTCCACATGTTCAGAGTGCATCCCCATCCCACAATCAGGTCCGCGCCGCTGATCAGTTCAGCGGTCAGCGGGGACGAGAAACCACCCGAAATTCCGAGGTTGTGCGGGTCGCCGTTGAACAGCCCGCTCGCCACGGCAGAGGTAGCTACCAGTGCCCCGGCATGTTGGGCCAGGGCCAGGATTTCGTTGCGCGCGCCACGGCCACCCCGTCCTGCGACGAACACGGGCCGCTCCGCGGCGGCAATCAAGGCCACCAGCTTGTGAACTGCCGCCGGATCGGGCCTCGTCACCGACGGTTGAGGTACGACGACGGCGCCCACCTCGTCTGCGGCGGTGGCACTTTGGATGTCCAACGGCAAGCTGAGCACCACTGTGCGCCGCTCGTTCACCGCTGTCCTGAAAGCTCGGACGGTATCGGCGACGGCTGTCGCGGGGGAGTGGATCCGTTCGGCCACCGCGCCGACACTGCGGGCCAAGGCATCCTGGTCGATCTTGAAGTTGGACCTGGTGGCCGCGGCCTGTGTGTCGGCGGTCAGCACGATCATGGGTGTCCGGCTTTTCGCCGCTTCACCAACCCCGGTGATGGCGTTGGTGAGTCCGCATCCTTGGTGCGTGGTGACCACGCCGACCTTGCCGGACATTCGACCGTAGGCATCGGCCATGGTTGCTGCGCCGCCTTCGTGCCGGGCCGCGGTGAACGGGATTCCTTCGGCCATGAGGGTGCTGGTGACATCGAAATTGCCGGACCCCACCACGCCGAAAACATGTCCGACACCCAGCGCAGCCAGCGTCCTGCCGACCAGGGTGGAAACGCGTACGTCCGCACTCATGAACCCTCCACCGCACCCTTTTCCACCAACGCGTAAACACGGCTCGGGCTGCCGGTGCCGCCCACGATGGGCAGGGGAGCCACCACCAGCGTGCCACCCGTAACGGGGAGCCGGTCCACGTTCCGCAGGGAGGTCACGCCGTACTTGTCCGCTCCAAGCAGGAAGGAGTGGACGGGGAACATCGGATCCAGCGATCCGGCCTGCCCGGCGTCGATCCCCACGGTTTCCACGCCAAAACCACTGATCGAAGCGTTTCCGGCGAGCCACTTGGCACCTGCCGCAGAGACCCCGGGAGTGTGGGGTCCGGCGTCGTCCGCGTTGACGAAAGCCGCAGCGTCCGCGCCGCGGGCCGCCCAACCGGTCCGGAAAATGATCCAACAGTTCTCAGGGAACAACCCATGTTCGGACTGCCACTGCTCAAAGTGCTCGGGCTCCAGCAGGAAATCGGGGTTCTCAGCGGCTTCGGTGGTTTTGTCGATAACCACCAACGGCCCCACCAGACGGTGTGGCTCGATCTGGTCCACCGACTTGCCGTCCTTGCCGGTAATCCAGTGCACGGGGGCATCCAGGTGCGTCCCGGCGTGTTCACCCACGGTGACGTCGTTCCACGCCCACGCCGGACCGGCGTCGTCGAAATTACTTACCGGGGAGACAGAGAGCCCCACCGTGTTGGCGAACGGCTGCGGCAGATTCAGGATGGGCGTCTCGGAACTCAAGGGAGTGGTGAGGTCGATGATTTCCACCGAACCATTCGAAAGGGCTGCTGTGAGCCCGGCCAGAACAGACATTGTTCTCCTATCGCTTGCGTGGTGTCAGTGCTGCTTGAATACGGGAAAAACGTGAAGGCGGCGAGGTGAGCTTCTGCGCCACCAGGTGCCCCGAACCGCCGGAGAGCCCCGGGCCGGGGTGGGTTGAGGCGCCGATATGCCAGAGGCCTTGGATGGCCGTTTGATGACCGGCGGCCTCCGGGAAGGGCCGCCACAGCAGATTCTGGAAGAGCTCGGCCGAACCACCGTAGGGATCGCCGTTCACAGCGTTGGGATTGATGGAGGCAAGGTCCGTCGGAGCCAGAATGTCAGAGGCCAGGACACTCGCGCGCGTCCCGGGGGCGAACTGTTCCAGTCGGGACAGGACCCGTTCCAGATAGCCTTTTTTCAGTCCCTCATCCCAGCCGTTGGCCACGTCCAGCTCACCGGCGGCGTCGCCCACGGGCATGAACGGCGCTTCCTGAAGCTGCAGCCAGAGTGTCGCTTTGCCCTCCGGCGCACGGGAAGGATCCAGCACGTACTGTTGCCCCACCACCACACTAGGCTCAGCGGGCAGCAGCCCGGCCTCTGCCTGGGCGCAGGCGATGCCCGTGCTGTCCGAACCGTTGCTGATGTGGATCAGCGGCACTTGGTCCAGGCGGGAATCCAACCATGCCACGGGCTTGTCCAACGCGAGGTGGATCTGCATGGCCCCGCGGCCGTTCTGGTACCTGCCCGCTGCTTCGGCGAGGCCTGCGGGAGCGTTGGGGAGCAGCCGGGTATAGAGGGCTTGCGGTGAAACGTTGGCCAAAACGGTGGTCGCGGAGACAACGCCCTCGGAGGTCCGGACGCCGGTCACGGAACCGGATGTGGAGAGAATCTCATGGGCCTCTGTACCCAGCATGATCCGGACACCGTTGTCTTCCAGCAGGGATTGGAACGCCTCAACAAAGCGGGAAGCGCCACCTTTCACTACCGGCAGCCCAAACCCGTGCATGCTCATGGCCATCACGGGCAGCATCACGCCACCTGTCGCCTGGTCAGGGCCCAACCCCGCATGCATGAGCCACGCAGACCACAGCTGATCCGTTTCCCAACCGTCAAAGCGGCTGCGGAGGTAGTTCCGGCCGCTCATGAGGGAGTCCCGGATGAAGGCTTCATTGCCCTTGATCTTGCCGGTTCGCAGCGCTCCGACAGCGAGCTTGGCCAAGTCCGGGAACGAACGCAGTTCCGCGCCGAAAGCCCCGAACACAGTTGCCGCATGCTTGCCCAGATCATCCAGCATGGCGAGGTACGCTGCCCGGTCACGGGGCTCAGTGAATGCTGCCGCCGTCTCCGCCGGATCCCGGTGGGCAATGGCCACCCTTTGTTCTCCAGTGGCAGGGTCCAGAGCGACCGCGGCGGTTACAGGGCCGGAGGTATTGCAGTACTCCAGGCCCCTCGCGTGCAGTTCCTTGCCCAACACTCCATAGGCGCCCCCGGATACAAACAATGGATGCCAGGAGGAGAAAGTGTCGTGGATGAAGCCCGGCAGGGTCCGCTCCGAGGATTCGATGAAGCCACCCAAACGGTCTGCACGCTCAATGAGGCACACCCGCTTTCCCTTCAGGGCGAGCTCGGCTGCTGCGACCAGCGAGTTGATGCCCGAGCCGATGATTGCGACGTCAACGGAGTCCATGCGGTGCTGTTCCTTTCAGAAGTCGGGGTGGCTGGCAGTGGCGTGGTACTTGCCGCCGTGGAACACCAGGGGAGCACCGCCGTCGTGCTTGTAGCTTTCCACCTCACCGACGTAGATGACGTGATCCCCGGCGTCATGTCGCGAGACGGTGCGGCACTGGAAGGTCGCGACCGCGCCGTCCAGCAGCGGAACACCGGCGATGCCTTCGGTAGTTTCCGCGCCCGCGAACTTGTCGGTCGCCGGTGTGGCGAACTGCCGGGACAACACGTGCTGGTCGCTGGCCAGGATGTTGATGGCGAAGTGTGTGGCTTCCTCGAAGTCGACAAGGCTGGGTGCGCGTTTGCTGGGGCACCACAGGACCAGGGGCGGTTCCATGGAGACGGACGTGAAGGAGTTCGCCGTCATTCCCACTTTCCGGCCGTCCGCCGAGACGGTGGTGACCACGGTGACGCCGGTGGCGAATTGCCCCAGCGCACTCCTGAAGTCGCGGACGTCGAAGGAGGAGGTGTCTTCTTCCTTCCTGGCCTGCATGAAGTCGGCGGCAGCGGTGGAGTCGAACCACCACGGGTACGAGGTTCGCGGGTCGTCGAAGCCGTTCACGATGTTCGCCGCCAGCGCCGGATGTTCCGCCGCTTCGCTGAGGAGCGTCTTCTGGTGGTCCCGACGAGGCTTCAACAGGTCATTGGTCCATTCCACGGCCCACTGTCCCCACCCGCGCCAGAACTCGTCGAAGGTGCGCTCCATCCACAGGCGGTCGAATGGTTGCTGGCCGCGGCGGACAATCGAGTCAAGGTAGTACTTGGCTGCGAGGGTTGCGTTGTTGGAGCCCTGCCCTGTGAGGGGATCGTTGAGGACGACCGCGTCACCCAGGCCGAACACCAGCTTTCCGTTGCCGAGTTCCCCGACGGCGGACCTCACGGTTGGCGTAATGCGCCCCAGGAGCGTGGCGCCGTCGTCGGTCAGTTCCGCCCCGGCGAAGTTCTCCGCCTCGTGCGGGAAATGCTCGCGCAGGATTTCCAAGGAACGCTCGAGCTGCTCCTGCGGACTTCCGACGTCGGTCCAACGGTCCATGGGGCCGCCCACCACGCCCTCGAACACCATCATGCGGCAGGGGCCGGACACCGTCAGTCCGGGGAAGGTAAAGAATTCGCCGACGCCGGGGGCCATGGACATGCGGATGGGGTCACCGGCAGTGCCGGTGCCGTCCGCGCCGGTGCCGGCGGCAGCAGCGGCGTCGGGCTTGACGTAATTCAGGGCCAGGACGCGCTGCGGGCGGTCGAACGGCGACTTGCTTTTGTCCCGCGGGAAGATCTGGCCGATTTCGCCCTTACCGGTGCTCACGATGACAAGTTCGTAGTCCCGGGCGAGCTCCTCAAGCATGCGTGCAGTGACCTTCTCGATGCGGAAGTCGCCGCCGGCCGCAACGAAGGTCTCGATCCACAAGGCGCTCTTGATCCGCTGGTCGATGGAGCGGGCGGGGCCATCGAGTGGTGCTTCCCACTCAATGGGCTGTTCGGCCTGCACCCGAAGCCGGATGGAACCAATGGCCGGTACCGATCCCGATTCGTAGTAGTCCGTGAGCGCCGTACCCAGCTGGGCCTCGGCGTCCAGCGCTGTGGAGAACATGCATTGGCTGGACATGACCTTCCCTACGCGGATTTGGGCGGCGGAACGGTCGGACAGCAGCGTCACCGCGTACCCCTCCCGTTGCAGGCCCAGTGCCAGTTGGGCGCCGGATTCGCCGGCTCCGATGATTGCTATTTTTCGCATCGTAAGTCCTTTTTAGCAGGGCTGTGCTAGGAAACTTTGGCCGCAGCCAAGTCCGCCAGGTAGTTGGCCGCTTTGTCCGGGTACATGAACCAGTCCTGGAACTCCGGTGGGTGGTTGAAACCATTGGCGAAGCGGTGGGCGATGTCGGGCTCGCTGCCGGCAGCGCCCAGGAGTTCAAGGACGTGGGGTGGCGGCGGAGCCAGCAGGGCATTCGTCCAATGGGCAACGTGCTGTGCGTAGTCCCAGTAGCGCTCAAAGGTGGCCTGCATAAACTCTGCGTCGTAGACCCGGTCGCCCTGCTGGATGATGCTGTCCAGGTACGACGCCGCGCATTTGCTTGCGTTGTTCGAGCCCTGTCCTGTGATGGGGTCGTTCAACACCACGACGTCGGCCAAGCCCAGTACCTGCGCGCCACTGGGCAGGGCGGCAATGGGGTGGCGAACGGTGGGGGCGAAGCGGCCCTGGAGAACGCCGTTGGGGTCGGTGAGTTCAACGTCTTTGGCGCGTTCTGCTTCCCACGGCAGGAAGGTCTTGAGGATGTTCTTGGAGTTCTCCAGGTGTTCCTCGGGGGAGAGGCCCTTCCAGGAATCCATGGGTCCGCCGGGCACACCTTCAAAGACCATGATTTCGCAGGGGCCGGTGGTGGTGAGTGCCGGGAATACGAAGTACTCGCCAACGCCGGGGATGAGGTTGAACGAGACCGCCGAGTACTCCCCGCGCGGCGTCAGGCCCTTTACATACGTCAGCGCCAGGGCGCGCTGGGGAGCGTCATAGGTGCTGCGTTCGGCGTCGCGCGTAAAGAGTTGCGCAATCTCGCCCTTGCCGGCGGCGACAATGACCAGGTCCGAATTGCGGGCGTATTTCTCCAGCTCCTCGACGCCAGCGTCCTCGAACACCAGCTCACCTCCACGGGCGGTGAACTCCTCCATGAACCGGGGAAACTTCACCCGCTGGTCGATGGACTTGGCGTGGTGGTCCAGGCGTGATGCCCAGCTGATGGCCTTCTCACCGGGAAGCTCCGGATGCGGGATTGTGAAGGAGATCCCATCTACCGTGGGCGCGTCCGGCCAGAAGTCCAGCCCCAGTGCCCGTTCATGTTCCAACGCGTTGTGGAAGATGCATTGGCTGGAGGCGACTTTGCCCCCGGCAATTTCCTCGGGCGTCCGGTTGGAGATGGTGGTGACCTGGTAGCCGGCGTCGAGCAGGCCGATTCCCAGCTGGAGGCCGGATTGCCCGGCGCCCACGATCGTGATGTGGCGTTGCGTCATGATGTTCTCTTTCCTTTTCGGGTGGCGTTGGGGTCAATTGGCGGCGAGCAGGGGGATGGTTTCTTCGGCGCGCTCCGGGCCCAAGGCGGAATAGCCGCCGTCGACCGCCCAATCGGCGCCCGTCACGAAACTCGCCTGGTCGCTGGCGAGGAACGCGACGACGTCGCCCACCTCGTGGGGGCGTCCGACGCGGCCCAAAGCGTGGAACGGTGCCGCAACGGAGTCCGTTTTTTCCAGGCTTCCGTTGCTGAGGGAGTCCATGATGTTGCTCCAGACCCAGCCCGGGCTGACTGAATTCACGCGGATGCCGTCGGCAGCGAAGTCCACGGCCATGCTCCGGGTGACCTGCACCAGCGCGGCCTTGCTGGCGGGATAGAGCCAGCGTCCCGTTTGGGCCACCGAGCTGGAGATCGAGGTGAAGTTGATGATGGCACCGTGGCCGGACTTTGCCAGGTACGGGCGGGCCGCGTTGCTGGCCAGGACTGCGCTGACCAGGTTGACGTTCAGTGCGTCCAGCCAATCCCTGCGTCCGGAAGCTGCGCCTGCGTCGTTGTAGCTGCAGGCCAGGTTGACCAGGATGTCGAGGCCGCCGTGTTCCTCCACGGTACGCGTCATCAGCCCGTTGACGGCGTCGTCGTCGGTGATGTCCGTGTGGGAGAACGTGACGCGTTCGCCCAGCCCGGCGGTGACGGAACCGCCGTCGGGGTCTATGTCGGCAACAACGACGGCGGCGCCGGCGTCCCGCAGCGCCGTCACCACGCCCTGGCCCACCTTGGTGACGCCGCCGGTGACGATTGCTGTCCTGCCGTGAAGTCCTGACATGGCCATACCTTCCTTCTGTGGGATGTTGTTACGGAAATATGACGTGCGTCATATTTACTCTGGAAGTGACTCTAGGGAGTCCCGCGGCGTCCGGACTATCCAATTAGCGCAGGGACTATCCGTTGTGCGCAGCGTCCTCGTCCTCCTGATGCCAGCCGGCCCACGGCGAATGAGTCACCAGGGTGTCCTTTTTCTGCAGTTCTGCTGCCCACAGTTCGAAGTGGTTCCGGTCCCATTCGTCCCGGCGGTCGTGCACGAGCTTGATGTTCTTCACTTGTTCCCACCTCCCTTCTGCGTTGTTTCGGTGGTGTGAGCTGCGTCATACTTGTCCTGAAAGCGACTCTAGACAGCCGCTGCACTCCGGAATATCCAATTGGCGCGGGGAACATCCGAAAGGCGAAAAGCTGCGAAAACCCAGGTAAAGCAGGTGGTTGAAAGTGCGGATTCTTCCTCGGGATGTCCTGCGGGGTCGGCCAACAACGGCCACAACCGACGTGGATGAAGCGCATGCCAGGATCGCTGAATTGTTCTGTGGGCATGAGCTGGCTCCCCGCACCCGCAAGTCGACCGTGAACATGAAGCTCCGGTCGTTGCACCGCGGGGACGTGGGTATCGAATTCCTTGACTACGGTGGGGACGTCAGGATTAATCCGGAGGGTTTGCAGGACTTCCACCTGGTCCAGATTCCTTTGGCCGGCCATGCTTCCATGCAGGTGGGATCCACCACGGTGGAGTCCAGCCCGACGCTGGCCAGCGTGCCGCCGATCGACCGGCCGTTTTCCATGAGCTGGGACATCGGCAGTCCGCACTTGATTGTCTATGTCCGCCGGAAGGCTCTTGAGCGTGTGGCCTACCAACTCAACGGAACCGCTCCAGGCGAGTTGGGCTACGGCATGGACCTTTCAACCGCCGCCGGCCGGGCATTCCTGAGGTCCGTCGTCGAACTTCATGACGACCTGATCAGCCAGCCGCAGTCCGAATCCCCGGCTTTCGTTCAGGGTTTGCTGGCGGCCAGCATGATGTCGCGGCTCTTGATGGCCCTTGAACCCGCCTCTGAGGTGGTGCCGGATGGCGACAAGGAAAGCCGCCTGGTCCGGGAGTGCCGCGAGCTGCTGGAGCGGCACGCCTCCGAAGAACTGACGGTGCCGGATATCGCGGAACGGCTCGGCGTCTCGGTCCGCACCCTGCAAACCGCGCTTCGGGCCGAAACCGGAGCGACGCCGTCGGACCTGCTCAGGAGCATCCGCCTGGACCGGGCGCGTGAGATGCTGCTCGAAGCAAATCCCCGCGAGCAAAGCGTGACGGCGGTCGCCGAGTTGTGCGGTTTTACGCACCAGGGGCGGTTCTCGGCCCTGTATCTGAAGACGTTCGGTGAGTTGCCGTCGGAGAGCCTGCGGCGGTGAGGGGTGAAACGGCTATGCTTTGGCTCGCTCGATGAGCGCGTCCATTGCCCGGGTTGCCCTCTTCAACTGCTCCGGTGTCACCGGGTCAAACCCATACCCTGCGCGGGTCTTCATGTGAAGGAGCGCCGCGAGCTGCCTGGCGGCGTTGCCGTCAACGGACTTCAGCAGGTTCACCGCATCATTGTGGTCTTGACCTTGGGAGAAGTGACCCAGGCCCGCTATGCAGATCGCATCTGAAGCGGCGATGCCCGCGTGCACGCAGAGCGTCACGACGGCGTCGGCAACCTCGCGATGTTCGTCCACGAGATCAAGCGCATCGATGGCAACGCGCTGAAACTGCAGGGCTTTGCCCAGGCGACCACTGCGGATGTTCTCGTTCCCCTTCGACGTCTTCAGGACGCGGCCTTTGCTTCACGTAGCCTGCGACCCAGCCAATTCGTGTCACCGTAGACAGTGAGCCCCTCGGCGACGATGGAATCGAAGATTGGCGCTGGCGCGATTTCCGATGCCCTGTACACAAGGGGGCGGGCATCATTTCCGGTCCAGATACTCACTTTTCCGGCGAGATCCGCAACGCAAGTTTCCGCCAGCACGTCATCCGTTTCATCGGAGAGGCCAACAAACAGGTCAATATCACTATCAGTCCGCATGTCTTTACGTGCAGCGGAACCGAAGATTGTGACGACAGTTGGACTGAATTCCCACAGGTCAATGGCGAGGCGAATTCTCTCGGAAAGCCGATCCCTCGCCGACGCGAGCCCAAGAACAGCCTCCGCGAGCAGATGTTCGCGGTTGAGGCTATACATATGCGTTCGCCCGGCAACTTTATCCGCGACAATGCCTTGCTCCACGAGTCTTCCCAGCGCCTTGCGAACTCCCGCCAGCGAGCCGCCTTCAGGAAGTAGGGCGTTGATGGTGGGCGCAGTGAACTCTGCATCCGCCCGCGCGAGAACGAACAGCACGCCCATATCGAGCGTCGGGCTGATGGCACTCAATGGATTTTGCAGCCTCATCACTGCCTCCGGATCTACTATTGTGCATCTATAGACACAATAGTAGACATCAGCCGTGCGGACTGACTACGCCTCCAGCACGTACGTCTTCAGGTCATCCAGCGTCTGCTGCATATGGGCATCCATGGCCAACCGGGCTTCGTTGGGATTCCGGGACTCAAGGGCGGCCGCGATCTTCCTGTGGTGCCCGATGGCGTGCGCCTGGATCTCCGGGAACGCGGAGGTCTCCGCCCGGCGCGCCTCGAGCACCCGGTGCAGGGGCTCAAATAGCACCGCCACGAAGACATTGCCGGACGCGTGGAGAATCACGTCATGGAAGGCAAGGTCCGCTTCCACGAAGCCGGCGAGGTCGTTGACTTCATGTGAGGACTGCATCTTGTCGACGTGCTCGTTGAGCGTGCGGAGCTCGTCGTCCGAGATGCGTTCCGCGGCCAGTTCGCACGCGCCGGTCTCGAGCATCCGGCGAAGTTCGATCAACTGGACCGCCGCGGCGGCGTCTTTGGTGCCCTCCGATGCTGCGCGGAGCACTGCTTCAAGCGATGCCCACTGGTTCAACGGGTTCACAAACGTTCCACGGCCACGCTCGACACTGAGGATCCGTTGTGCTTCCAGGGTCTTCATGGCCTCACGCACGGTCATCCGGCTCACCTCGTGCTTTGCGCTGAGTTCCAGTTCTCCTGGAACCACGGTGCCGGGCGGGAATTCACCCGCGATGATCCG
This sequence comes from Paenarthrobacter sp. AB444, assembly GCF_028736865.1. NCBI lineage: Bacteria > Bacillati > Actinomycetota > Actinomycetes > Micrococcales > Micrococcaceae > Paenarthrobacter > Paenarthrobacter sp. AB444. Next base: position 72,529 of record NZ_JAQZBY010000003.1, read on the forward strand.
GTCCAGCAACTCATCAGCTACGACGCCGACCAGCGACTTGCGTGCCATGTATCCCCACTCCTGTATTCCCGCCCATCTTGTGCCCGCGTAACCCCGGGCGGGATGGATGTCAGACATCTTACGCTGGCAATGGCCGGTTGGTTCTCCAAAACTCCTGCAACGTTTCGGCGCATTGCCGAGGTTGTTCCCAGTGGACGCTGTGGCCGGCGTTCGGGATGGCCCTGAGGATCCTCCCCGGCCCGGCGTCCACAAAGGCGGACATCTGGTCGATCGAGCGAACCCGGTCTTCTGTTCCGGCCAGCACCAGCAGTGGCGCGTGAACCCGCCCGGGTATTGAAGGATCGACGCCGGTCATGGCCGCTTTGCCGCTCGGGCCCAACACCTCGAAAGGTACGTCAAACCCCCGGCTGAGCAGTTCTTCCTCCCGTCGGGGCAGCGTTCCGTACCAAGCCTTCATGCAGCGGTCCTTGGCTTCGCCATCGATGAAGCCCTGCTTCCATTGTGACTCCAGCAGCGATCGGAAACCGTCGTTGGGAGGTGCCGGGGCCATGCCAACCAGCGTCACGGTTGCGGCCAACTCCGGATAATTGGCGGCCAGTGTCAGGGCTACGCTGCCGCCGAGCGAGTGTCCGACCAGATGGACGGGCACGCTGCGCGTGGCATTAAGGGTCGCGGCCACGGAGGCGGCCGCCGAGTCCAGGCTCCACTGAAACTCCGACGGCAGGATCTCCCCTGGATGGTACCCGGGCAGGTCCACGATCCAGACCTGTGTCCCGGCGTCGAGCAGCTTTTCCGCCAGAGGTTCCCAATAGGCAGAAGTGGAAGCCCAGCCATGGATCAGGACGGCAGGAATGGCCTCACCTGCGGAAACACGTGGCTCGCGAATATCCACGAACGATAGCGGGTTCATGCTCTCTGCCATGCCCCCAGCCTAGTGACGGGCGTCTCCTTGCGCGGTGTGAATGCGTATGTCACACTGTTCAAATGTTAGATGTCTGACATCTGACATTCATAAACCCGCAGCAGAGATTTTCACAATGGAGTGCACAGTGATCCTTGAAGCCGACGTTCTGGCCGCCTTCCCGGCGGAGGTCCGGATTCCCGCCCAGCTCGTGGCCGACGCCGTTGCCGCGTCCTCGGCGAGCAGCCCCCGCATCCTGGTGGTCCTCGACGACGACCCCACGGGCACCCAGTCCGTTGCAGATCTCGCTGTCCTGACCAGTTGGGACGTAGCCGACTTCGCCTGGGCCTTTGGCCACATCCAGGACAACAACACCAAGCCAGCCGTCTACGTACTGACCAACACACGCAGCCTTGACCCCGCGGAGGCTGCAGCGCGGAACGAGGAAATCGTCCGCAACGCGCTCGCCGCTGCCGCCGCTTCCGCGGATGGCCTGCGCCTGGGTTTCGTCAGCCGCAGCGATTCCACCCTCCGGGGGCACTACCCGCTGGAGCCGGACACCATTGCCGCCACCGTCGCCGCCGAAACCGGCGAGACCACTGATGGCGTCGTGATCGTTCCGGCGTTCCCCGACGCCGGACGCGTCACCATCGGCGGCGTGCACTACATGCGTGGCGACGCCGGCACCCTCACCCCGGTGGCCGAGACGGAATTCGCCAAGGATGCCAGCTTCGGGTTCGCCAACTCCGAGTTGGCCCTTTACGTGGAGGAAAAGTCGCAGGGACGATACCCGGCAAACGAGGTCATCGTCCTGGACCTCAACATCATCCGTGCCGGCGCTGCAGCCAACGACCCCGCCATCTCCGCCAAAGCGATCGCCGACGCCATCGAGTCCGCCACCGATTCCACCCCGATCGTGGCCGACATTGTCACGGAAAACGACTTCCGCGCCCTCGCTCTGGGCTTGGAAGAAGCGGAACGCCGCGGCAAGAAGCTCCTGTACCGCGTGGGCCCGCCGTTCGTCCGGGGCCGCATCGGCCAAGACATCCGCCAGGCCCTGACGGGAGAGGAAGCCTTCGCCGGCAACACCCCCTCCACAGCCGGTGGACTGATCGTTGTCGGCTCCCACGTTGGCGTGACCACCCGCCAGCTCAACGACCTCACCTCCCAGCACGGCTCGGCCCGGACCATCGAAATCGATGTCGAGAAGCTTCTGGCCGTCGAGGCGGAAGCCGAGGGCTACATCGCAACTGTTGTGTCCGACGTCGTCGACGCCCTCCGCCAAGGTGATGTCATCGTCCACACCAGCCGCCTCCTCATCAAGACCGACGACCCCGCAGCGAGCCTGAAGATTGCCCGCACCGTCTCCGCCGCCGTCGTGGCTGTCGTGAACCGTACGCTCAAGACCTTCCCGCCACGGTTCGTCATAGCCAAGGGCGGCATCACGTCCTCGGACGTAGCAGCGCACGGCCTGGAAATCCGGCACGGAATCGTTCGGGGCCCCATGCTGCCGGGCATCGTCTCGCTGTGGGAGCCGGTTGACGGGCCCGCGAAGGGCATTCCCTACATCGTCTTTGCCGGCAACGTCGGCGACGACCAATCACTGACCCAGGTCACCCGCAAACTCAGCGCCACTTTCTAGATTCAACGGAGAACACCATGACCACCAGCAGCAACTACACCGTCACCGTCCTCGGCCTGGGTGCCATGGGACTGCCCATGGCGACGCGGCTCGCGTCCGAGGTCACCGTCCACGGCTTCGATATCGCCGAGGCACGCCTCGATCTCGCCGCTGCGGCCGGCATCAAGACGTTCGCTTCCGCCCGCGAAGCCTCCCAGGATGCGGATGCGTTGCTTCTGGCCGTCCGCAACGGTGAACAGCTCAACGACGTCCTCTTTGGTGAAAACGGCGTGGCACCCGTCCTGAAGCCGGGCGCCGTCGTGATTCTCGGAAGCACTGTCGGTACGGAAGCCATCCCGGCCACAGTCGCCAAACTGGCCGAGTATGGCGTTTCACTCGTTGACGCTCCACTGTCCGGCGGCCCCAAGCGCGCGGGCGAAGGCGATCTCCTCATCGTCGTGGGCGCCGAACCGGAGGCCCTGGAAAAGGCCCGTCCCGCCCTGGAACTGCTGGCCTCCACCCTCACCATCGTGGGAGACAAGCCCGGCGACGGCCAGGCGCTCAAGACGGTCAACCAGCTGCTGTGCGGCGTCCACATCGCCGCAGCCGCTGAAGCCCTGGCACTCGCCGACGCCCTCGGACTCGACCAAGCCAAGACCCTGGCAGCCCTTGAAGCCGGAGCGGCCGGTTCCTTTATGCTCTCCAACCGGGGCCCGCGTATCCTTGAGGCCTACGACGAAGAAGGCGCCGAAGTCCTCAGCCGCCTGGACATCTTCGTCAAGGACATGGGAATCGTGGGCAAGGCTACCCGTGCCGCCGGACTCGCCGCACCCGTTGCCGCTGCCGCAGAACAGCTTTACCTCCTCGGGCAGGCCCAAGGCCTCGCCGCTGCTGACGACTCCGCCGTCATCAAGGTTGTAGCACCCGCCAAGCGCACCGCCTAAACAACTCAGCCCACCCCAGAACGCGCGACGACGGCGATCCCCCCTTCGTCGTCGCCGCCACCTCCCGCCGGTCTGCTCAGCGGACCGGTTCGTCAAAGGAGACACCGCCCCAATGAATCCCCTCGTCAACCCGCTTCTGGTCGGGGCCGCTGACGCCCCCGCCATCAAGCCCGCAGTGGAACTGGGAACACCCCTTCTGCTGACCATCGCCGCGGCAGGCATCGCCTTGTTGCTGGTGTTGATCATCCGCTTCAAAATCCAGGCATTTGTTGCCTTGCTCGCCGTCAGTATCCTGGTGGGTGTTGCCGCGCAGATCCCGCTCAAGGACATCTTTACGGTGGTCACCAACGGCGTGGGCAGCACCATGGGCAAGGTGGCGTTGCTCATTGCCCTCGGCGCCATCCTTGGCCGCATGATCGAGGTCTCCGGCGGCGTGCAGTCGTTGGCGACCCACTTCACCGAGAAGCTCGGTGCCAAGCGGGTAGCTGTGGCCCTCACCGCCGTCGGCTTCCTCGTCGCGATCCCGGTGTTCTTCGAGGTCGGCGTCATCGTCCTGGTCCCGATCGTCTACGCCTTCGCCAAGATTGCCAAGGTCCACCCGATCAAGTTCGGCCTGCCCATGGCCGGCATCATGCTCTCGATCCACGTCGCAGTCCCGCCGCACCCGGGCATCGTGGCAGGCGCCGGCGTATTCGGCGCCGACATCGGACTCATCACGCTCATCTCGCTGATCATCTGTGTGCCCCTCGGTTTCCTGTCCTACTGGGTTGCCAGCATCATGAACCGCAAGGATTACGAACTGCTCCCCGGCGTCAAGGCCCAAGTTGAGGAGTTCGGCTCCGATTCCCTGGTGCACGTTGGACACGATGGCCCCGGTGCCCGCGCCGTTGCTCCGCCGCGTCCGGGCCTGATCATGTTCCTGATCGCCGCTCCGATTGTCCAGATTCTCCTCGGAACGGTGGGTACGCTCACCATTGCCAAGGACAACTACTGGTACGGCGTTGCCTCTTTCATTGGAAACCCGTTCTTCGCGCTGCTCGTTGCTGTAGCCCTGTCCTTCTTCCTGTTGGCTGTCCGCCGGCACTGGTCGCTTAAGGAAACCGGCGAGATCTTCGAAGGCGCCCTCCCGCCCATCGCTTCCATCCTGATGGTGGTCGCAGCCGGCGGCGTGTTTGGTGAGGTCCTCCGCACGTCCGGAATCGGCGCGGCGCTGTCGCACACCCTGGACAGCCTTGGCCTTCCGGTGATCGTGCTCGGCTTCATCATTTCGCTCGCCCTGCGCGCTGCCCAGGGTTCCGCCACTGTCGCCATCGTCACGACGACGGGCCTGCTCACCTCTGCCGTCATGGAAGGCGGCTACTCGCCCGCCCAGATCGCGGTGATCGTCATCGCCATCGGCTTCGGCGCACTGGGCCTGTCCCACGTCACCGACGCAGGCTTCTGGACCGTGATCCGCTACTACGGCCTCACGGTGTCCGACGGCCTCAAGACCTGGACCGTCCTCACCACCATCCTGGGCCTGGCGGGCTTCGTTCTTACTTACGTCGCCTGGATCCTGGTGGGAGGCCTGGCCCACTGATGCGAGCTTCCTTGGACAAGCTTGTCGGCTCCGCCCTGGCTTCCGGATCGGCTGTTCCCGCGTTCACTTGCTACGACTTCACGACAGCTTTGGCCGTCGTGTCCGCAGCGGAGGAAGCCGGGCATGGCGTGATCCTGCTGGTGGCTCCGAAGACTGCTTCCACCCGGAACGGGCTGCGACTCATTTCTGCCCTCCGCGGTCTGGCTGACTCCGCCGCCGTTCCGGTATCAGTCCAGCTGGACCACGCTTCGGACGTGTCCGTGATTCTTGCTTCCGTAGACGCGGGCGCCGACGCTGTGCTGGCGGATGGTTCCTCCCTTGCCTACGCGGACAACATCGCCCTGGTCCGCGAAGTCCGAGCCGCGCTGGACGCGGCCGGCCATGCCGACGTCGTAATTGAAGCGGAACTTGGTGGCCTTGCGGGCGATGAGGACAAAGCGTTCGGCACCTCCGCGGAAGAGCCCGACGCCGGTCCCGCCGTCGCGGGGCTGACGGACCCTGCACAGGTGGCTGATTTCGTTGAACGCACCGGCGCGCAGTTGCTCGCCGTCGCGGTGGGGAACGTGCACGGGAAGTACAAGGGCGAGCCCAACATCCGCTGGGACGTGCTGCGGGAGATCGCCGCACGGACGGAGGTTCCGCTGGTGCTCCACGGTGCCTCGGGCATCCCTGCCGCGGAGTTGGCCAAGTCGCCTTCCCTGAACGTTGGCAAAGTGAACTTCAACACTGAGCTAAGGACCGGGATCCTGTCCACGCTGGAGTCCGAAACGGCAACCTTCCGTGCGGACGGCGAGAATCTGCAAGGATTGCTGGCCCGCTGGAATGGTTCCGCTGCGGCCTTCGCAGGCGCCACGCTGGAGCTGCTCAGGGCCTGACGCACAGCCCGGGAATACAGGGAGGCTAGGATCAAAACATGATCCTGGCCTCCCTAATTTTTGCCCTGATTGCGGCCCTGCTCCACGTCTACATCTTCACCATGGAGTCCATCACCTGGACCCAGCCAAAGACATGGAAGACGTTCAGCATCACCTCCCAGGCTGACGCAGAAACTACCAAACCGCTTGCCTATAACCAGGGCTTCTACAACCTGTTCCTCGCTATTGGAGCCTTGGTTGGCATCATCGCAGTGTGGGCCGGCTCCCCGCAGGTGGGCTGGACCCTCGTCTTCAGTTCATGCGGGTCCATGCTTCTTGCCGCATTGGTCCTGGCGGCGAGTGGCAAAAAGTACCTCCGCGCGGCGGCCATCCAGGGCACGACGCCGCTGCTCGCCGTCGTGCTTGGAATCCTCGCCCTCGTTTAAAAGCAACGCGGGGTCACTTATGGCCCATGTTTCCTTCCAACATCGGCCATAAGTGACCCCGCGTTGTCCTTAGTGCTCCGGGGGGCCCGCCTGGGCTGCGGCCTCGTCCATCCACAGCACTTCCCAATGGTGGCCGTCGAGATCCATGAACGCACGGTTGTACATGAAGCCAAGATCCTGGGCTTCGTAGGTTTCCGCGCCTCCCGCTTCGAGGGCCTTGTTGGCCAGCTCATCCACCGCTTCACGGCTGTCGGCTGAAATGGCGACGATGGCCGCTGTCGAGTTCTTGGTATCCGCGATCGGCTGCTTGGTGAACTGGCTGAATTTATCGTGGGTCAGCAGCATGGCGTAGATCGTGTCGCTGAAGACCACGCAAGCCGCGGTTTCGTCGGTGAAGTTCGGGTTGATGGCGTAACCGAGCGCTGTGTAGAAAGCCTTGGACGCCTCGAGGTCGCTCACGGGCAGATTCACGAAAATGGACGTAGTCATGCGTCTGATCCTGCCGGTGTTTGGGCGTTCCGTCCAGAGTTCCGCGCGCGTCTGTGGATGAAGCAGGACCCGGCCAGCCTTCTGGCCCGATCCGTCCGCCTGGCGGACAATGGAGTCAGCATGTGGGAGTCAACACCCGGGGGAGCCTGCCCGCGGGTGCCTGCCTGGTAGGGAGAGCCATGAAGCGGGAGGCGTTTCCTGTAGTCGGCCCAACGGCTGCGCAGAGGGATCCGGCGATCGACCTTGTCCGCTTCACCTGCCTGCTCCTGGTGGTGGTTGCCCATTGCATGATGGTGAGTCCTGTCCTCCACAAGGACGGCACGGTGGAGACGCGCAACGTGTTGATGGAGCAGGCGTGGTTCACCCCGGTGCTGTGGGTGTTGATGATCGTTCCCCTGTTCTTTGTGCTCGGCGGCGTTACCGGTCTCCAGTCGTGGCGGCGCTTGACGGCTGCCGGTGGAACCGGGTTCGATTTCGCCCAGCTGCGGCTTCTCCGGCTGGTCCGTCCCGCCATGGCCTTGCTTGCTGTCATGTGGGGAGGCTTATGGATCGCATTGCTGCTTGGTGTCCACCCGCAAGTTATCCAGCTGATGACTACCGGAGCCGCCATGCCTCTGTGGTTCCTGGCCGCGTACCTCACCGCCCAGCTCAGCATCCCGCTCATGGCCAGGTTCCATGAACGAGCGCCGCTGCTGACGTTCGTGTCACTGCTGATTGCGGTCATCACCATCGATTCCCTCCGCGGCACCATCCCAGTGCTCGCGTTCACCAACATGATCTTTGTGTGGTGCGCCGTCCAAGAGCTTGGCTTCATGAAAGCTGACGGCTTTTTCGAGGACCGCAGCCGTACATGGCTGGTGGGTACCATCGTTTCCAGCAATCTCGTGCTGGGGCTTGTCACAGGCGTTGGCGTGTACGCGGGGAACATGGTGGTGAACATCAATCCGCCCAATCTGTGCTTGGTCTTGTTGGGCATCTCCCAGACCGCCACGCTGCAACTTCTGACCCCGGGTACGCGGTGGCTGGGCGAAGTCCGGTGGATCCGCGCAGTGATTGCCGTGGCAGGGCGCCGCTCGATGACCGTGTATTTGTGGCATCTTCCCGTATTGGTTGGCATGTCCGGGCTGCTGTTGCTCACCGATGTGCCTAAGCCGCTGCCCGAATCAGCTGATTGGTGGTGGGCGCGCATACCTGTTTTCCTCGCCGTCGTTGCGCTGCTCGTGCCTGTGGTGCTGCTCTTCGGCCGCCTTGAGGATCGTCCGATGGCAGCCAGCCACGCGCGTGGCCCGGCCCGGGCGGCAGTGGTGACGGCCGCCGTCGTGGTCTTTGTGCCGGTAACGGACGCGGCCCTGAACGGGCTGACGCTTGCCTTGCTGGGTGGCGGAGCGGCCTGCTTCGCGCTGTCCGTCCTGCTGCTGGGCCGGGTCCCGACGCCGGTGCTGTCGCCGGCTGAAGCGGCACCGGCGGAGGTGCGGGGCGTTACGTTGCCAGCGCACGATTTACGTGCAAACCTCGAGACATGACCGAGAATACCGATTCACTGGCCGAGTCGTTCCGCCCCGGTGTTACCACCCTCCGGAACGACAAATTTCACCGCTACGAGCTTCATGTGGACGGGGAATTGGCGGTGATTTCTCAGTTCATGGACAAGCCCGGGCACATCGATTTCATCCACACTGAGACAAAGCCCCAGTTCAAAGGACAGGGCTTGGCCAACGTCCTGGCCCACTTTGCTCTGGATGACGTCGTGGCATCCGGAAAACGCATCATTCCGCACTGCCCCTTCATCGCCGGCTACCTGAAAAGGCATGAGGGCTACGAGCAGGATGTTGATTGGCCCAAGGAGAAGCCCCCGGTCGAATCAGAATCTGGTAACAACTAGCCGCCCGGAATCAGTCTCCTCGAACGCCCGGGGAAGATGGTTTCCGGCGCGGCGAAACCGACGTGACGATCGTGGAGCTCCAGAAGCCCAACCCTGGGCGTGTCGGAGGGGTTGGCAAGGTGGGGCGTGCGCCTGAAAGCGCCACCATGGCGTCGTGTTCGTCGAGAACTTCCTGGCCGAGGCACCATGCCCTGACCTGCATCGCACTCACGAGGCTTCCCCCGTGGACGTGGTCGGCCTCTGTGACTCGATACGAGAAACTGCGCATCACGCCTTCGCCGGGAGCCAACGAGCCAACAGACAGGTGGCGGCGGTCCGGGCTGGAGGTGTAGGCGAGGGTTTCCATGGCCTCATTGGTGAAGGACCGCGGAATAAGTCGAATGTTACGAAGATGACAGGTGGACTCATTCATGATCCAGGCCGTGAAGATCACCGTCTCTCCAGGTACGGCTGTGGGCTTGTCCGCCCCGTGGACCAACGTGATGCATTTCGACTGGCCGCCCATGGATCTGCACCCGTAAAGACGGGCGCCTGGAGCAGCCGTTGCCGCACTTCGTGAACGGGTTGCCGCCCCTGTCCGCATCGAACGGACTCCTCTGGCCACAGAAGACCCTCCCCTGAAACGCGTGACTGCCCGGGCCCTACCCGGGGTGTAAAACTTCATGCTTCTTTAGTGCGCTTATGGACAGTTTTATGTCGCGAATTCGACGAAACTTTTCGCCCCTTATAGTCCTAAGTAACCTGTGATTCAAGTCAAGTCGCAATCCGATGTCACACTACTGTTTATGGATCAACTATTAGTGGCTGGGGCCGGTGGGGCGAGCCCAAAATCGGCGGCCGGCAGCGAGAGCGATCCCCACCTCCTAAACCTGGTCCGCCAAGGCGTCACGGAAGCTTTCGACACTCTTTACCTGAGGCATGCGCAGATCGCCCAGTACGTTGCCCGCGCGCAGTCGGACAACCCCAGCGACGCCGATGACGTCGTCGCCGAGGCCTTCGCTTCCATTTTCCAGTCGTTGAAGGACGGCAAGGGCCCTCGGGAGTTTTTCCGTTCGTACCTTCTGACTGTTGTGCGCCGCACCGCGCACGAGCGCAACAGGAAAGCCAGGCTCACGCAGACGGCCGCGGACGACGCCGTACTGGACGCTGTGGTCCATGATGATGACCACGTGGTGGGTGACCTTGAGTCAAGCATCATGGCTCAAGCCTTCAAGTCCCTGCCCGAACGATGGCAGGCCGTCTTGTTCCATCTGGATATCGAAGGATTGAAGCCTGCTGCCGTCGCGCCGTTGGTCGGCCTTACCCCTAACGGCGTGTCATCCCTGGCCATCCGTGCCAGGGAGGGCCTCCGCCAGGCGTACCTGCAGCACCACATCAGCCGAAGCGTTGATGAAGCCTGTGACGAGTTCGCCAGCCAGCTCGGCAAATACGTGCGCGATGCCCTCAAACGCACGTCGCGGGAAAAAGTCGACGCGCATCTGGCGGGCTGTGCCAAGTGCACGGCCTTGTTGATGGAACTGAACGATGTCCAAGGCGGTATGCGCGCCATCCTCTTCCCCTTGGTTGCGGGCGTCGTCTTTACCCCGGCGGCAGCCGCGTCTGCGGGGTGGTCCGGGGCTGGAGCCGCAGCCGGAGCCACAGCGGCTTCAGGCAAAGCCGCTGCCGTGGGGCTCCACGGAATCAGCTGGAAACTCGCGGCGGCCGTTGTGGTCGGCGTGGGGACTGTTGCCGGTGTCCTCACGTTGCTGCCGCAACCAAACAACGGTTCAAGTGTTGCCGTCGCGGAAGCTCCTGCCAGTGTCCCTGCGATCAAAACGCCGGCACCCCTGCCCGTTCCAAGCAGCACCGTTGACCCCGTCCCAAGTGCCGCCCCCGTGCCGCCGGCACCCGTAAGCCAGCCGTCCGCCGTCGTGATTCCGCCCGAAGAACCGCTGCGAAGGAGCGCTGTCGTGGTGGATCCAGGTGTTGTCTCTTCGACGACGGCGCCAGAGACTGCCGCTGCGGCGCCACCTCTGTCCCGCACGGTTGAGGCGACGTTCTCGGCCGGCAAGGCTTCGGCTCCCCAGGAACGGGAGCTGCAAATCCAGTTTTCCCTTGATGGCGACGGTTCCCTGACTTCCGGCGAAGCCATTTTCACGTTGCCTGATGGCGTTACGTTCGTTGCCGGGGACGCTGTGGTGCCGGCGGGCTGGGAGTGCAATCCGTCCGGAGCGCAGGAGTTAAGGTGCACCTCTGATGCGCTGGACCCAAACGAGCTGACGTTTGTCCTGACTGTGACCCTGCCTGAGAACGCTGAGAGTGGAACACTGGACTACTGGTTTGGTGGCCAAGGGATCGTCCCCAAGTCGTTCATCAGCACGTTCCACTAGGTAGCCGTGGCGAGGTTTCGCCAAGCCCAAAAAAATTCTCGCTTTTGCGTCACGAATCGCGAACTGCGCCCACTAAAAGGTTGGGCCGCTGTGTGCCTGCCGACTCTACGAAAGAAATCCGCACTTTTCGCGTCATGAAGTGCCGTGGAGCTGCACAGCACTACTGGCAGCAGCCGTTCGCATCCACAGCATCACGCGAGGAACTCCGTGCTTCGACCGGTCCCCGGGGTGATCCAAACAGGCAAGAGAACATATGAAATATTCACGTCCACGAAAGCTGTTAGCGGGTGTGCTCGCTACAGCAATAATCACCTTGGGGGTGGGTGGCGCCTTGGCTCCACCATCCCTGGCCACCGTCCCCGGGACACCAGGAGTGACGCAGCCTGGAACCGTCGTTTTCAATGAAGATTTCGAAAACGGGACCGACAACACCGCCCTCGGCGCCCAGTCCTACTCGGCGCCGGGTTCCACGACGTACGTCGGGGCTACTGGGCAGACCTACACGGGGTCGCCGTACTGGATCAATGGCATCCGTTGCAACGGCGTCATCCTGAGCTATGACAACACCGATACACCGCCGTGGGCTATCTCCGGCGCCGCAGGATCCGGTACCGAGAACCGCTGCGCGGACGTCGACACACGTCGCAGCTACCAGTTCCTTCGCATGTTGGCCAAAGCCATGGGCCAGCAGTTCACTCCAAGTTCGCCCGACACGAACCACGTCACCAGCTCCTACACCGAGTGCCTGTCCACGGATACGGCCGGTGGCTTCTGCGCCAAACTGCCCGCCGGGCCCAGTGACGGCGTCATGTTCAAGACGGCCAACCCGCTGGCAACCACTGCGGGCCACTACTACACCTTCGGTGTGGACACGGCTTACATGAACTGCTTCGGTGGAGCCGCTGATCCGTCGTACCAATTCGCCCGCGTTGACGCGGACGGAACGGTGACTCCCATTGGGGATCCGCTTAACGGCTGCCAAGCGACGTCCGATCCCAACGTCCAGGCCTACCAGCAGCAGGTCACCAGCGACGCCGGCGGTTCCTTCGGCACCATCACCAAGACGGTCAACATCAACTCCATGCTCACCAACCAGGCCTTCCAGTCAACTGGTGGTTCCTTGGGACTTGAGATGTGGAACAACAACGGCACCTCCAACGGCAACGATGGAGCTTTCGACAACGTACGCCTGGTGGATGTCACGCCCCAGTTGGACAAGTCGTTTTCGCCGTCGTTGATCGGTCCGGGCCAGTCGTCCACGTTGACGCTAACCGTAACGAACACCAGCGAACTTAATGCCAAGGACGACTGGTCCATTACTGACACCCTGCCCGCCGGACTCAAAGTAGCCGGTGCGCCGAACATTGGCGGCACGTGTGTCCAATCGGCCGGCAACCCGTTGGTCACCACTGCGGCTGCGGGCAGCAACGTCATTGCCGTCACCGGTGGAGACCTGGCCAAGGGCATGGCGTCCTGCACCATCACCGTTGACGTCACATCGGATACCGAGGGTACCTACGTCAACGGTCCTGCGAACATCGAGACCAACCTCAACCCGCCGGCAGATGCCACCTTGGTGGTAAAGGCTCCGCGCATCGAGTTGAGCAAGGCCCTGAACTCTCCGCGTCTGGTTGATTCGGATCAGTTCACCACTGCCATCCACTCCGGTTCGGCAACCGGACCCGTGGTTAACAGCACGGCCAATTCCACCACTGCGGGAACTGGCTCCACGGTAACCGTGGGGACGGGCGTTACAGGCAAGTATGTTGCCGACACCGCCACCACGTACTACCTGACGGAGTCTGCCGCCAATTTGGCCGACTACGACAAGTCGATCACCTGCACGGACGCGAACGGTCTGCAGCCGGGTCTTCCCTCCGGTGCCGCTTTCGACCAGTCCTTCGCACTCACCCCCGTCGCCGGTGCGGACATCAGTTGCGTCTTGACCAACACGGCCTTGCCGGTTTCGCGGATGGAGTTTGCCAAGTCCGCGGATGCTTCAGCCGTCCACTCGCCGGCGCAGGTGGGTGACATCATCACCTACACGTTCTCGGCGAAGAACACCGGAAACGTTGCCCTCACGAACGTTGTGATCAACGATCCCCTGGCAGGTCTTTCCCCGCTGGCATACACCTGGCCGGGAACTCCGGGCACTTTGCTTCCGGGCGAGACTGTCACGGCGATGGCAACATACGCCGTGACGCAGGCGGACATCGATGCCGGGCACGTAGCCAACTCGGCCACCACCTCGGGTAATCCTCCGACCGGACCTCCGGTCACACCGCCGCCTGGCACGACCGACACCCCGTTGACGCCTGGCCCGGCCATGGAGTTCAGCAAGTCGGCTGATGCCTCGGGCATCAAGAACCCGTCGGCAGTTGGCGACATCATCACCTACACCTTCACGGCCAAGAACACCGGCAATGTGAAGCTGACTGGTGTTGTGATCAACGATCCCTTGGCCGGCCTCTCGGCGCTGACTTACTCGTGGCCCGGTGCCGCAGGTGAATTGCTTCCGGGGCAGACCGTGACCGCTACGGCAACGTATGCGGTAACGCAGGCTGACATCAATGCCGGCCACGTGGCCAACTCGGCGACCACCACGGGTACTCCTCCCACGGGTCCTGCCGTGACGCCTCCGCCGGGAACCACGGACACGCCGCTGACTCCCGGTCCGGCCATGGAATTCAGCAAGTCCGCTGATGCCTCGGCCGTGGGTAACCCGTCCAAAGTTGGCGACGTGATCACGTACACGTTCACGGCCAAGAACACCGGTAACGTCACGCTCAAGAACGTTTCCATCACGGATCCGTTGGCTGGTCTTTCGGCCCTGAGCTACACCTGGCCGGGTACCGCCGGTGAACTGCTTCCGGGCCAGACGGTCACTGCCACTGCCACATACGCCGTCACGCAAGCGGATATCGACGCCGGCCACGTGGCCAACTCGGCGACCACCACGGGTACTCCTCCCGCGGGTCCTGCAGTAACGCCTCCTCCGGGAACGACGGACACCCCGTTGACCCCGGCTCCGGCGATGACGTTCAGCAAGACGGCAGATGCTTCCGGTGTCCAGAACCCGTCAGTTGTCGGTGACCGCATCACCTACACCTTCACGGCGAAGAACACGGGCAACGTCACGCTGAAGAACGTTTCCATCACTGACCCGCTGGCTGGCCTTTCGGCCTTGGCCTACGCTTGGCCCGGTACTGCGGGCGAGTTGCTGCCCGGTCAGACCGTCACGGCCACGGCGACATACGCCATCACGCAGGCGGATATCGACGCCGGTCATGTGGCCAACAGTGCGACCACCACGGGCACTCCGCCTACTGGTCCGGCAGTAACACCTCCTCCCGGAACGACGGATACCCCGTTGACTCCCGGCCCGGCGATGGTGTTCAGCAAGTCCGCCGACTCGTCGGCGATCCACGATCCGTCCGTCGTCGGTGACATCATCACCTACACCTTCACGGCGAAGAACACGGGCAACGTCACGCTGAAAAACGTTTCCATCACCGATCCGCTGGCTGGTCTGTCTGCCTTGGCTTACACCTGGCCGGGCACTGCGGGCGAGCTGCTTCCGGGTCAGACTGTGACCGCCACGGCAACGTATGCCATCACGCAGGCCGACATCAACGCCGGCCATGTTGCCAACTCGGCCACCACCACGGGAACTCCGCCCGCTGGCCCCGCTGTAACGCCTCCTCCGGGAACGACGGACACCCCGTTGACCCCGACTCCGGCAATGCAGTTCACCAAGACGGCCGACGCGTCTGCCATCAAGGATCCTTCAACGGTGGGTGACGTCATCACGTACACCTTCACTGCGAAGAACTCCGGCAACGTGGACTTGACCAACGTGTCCATCACGGATCCGCTGGCCGGTTTGTCTGCCTTGAGCTACACGTGGCCGGGCACCCCGGGCACACTGCTTCCGGGCCAGACGGTGACTGCAACGGCGACATACGCCATCACGCAGGCGGATATCGACGCCGGTCATGTGGCCAACAGTGCGACCACCACTGGCACTCCGCCTTCCGGTCCTGCTGTAACGCCTCCTCCGGGAACGACCGATACCCCGCTGACCCCTAAGCCGGCCATGGAGTTCACCAAGACGGCTGATGCGTCAGCGGTCCAGAACCCCACCAAGGTGGGCGACGTCATCACGTACACGTTCACGGCCAAGAACACCGGCAACGTGTCCCTGAAGAACGTTTCCATTACGGATCCGCTGGCCGGCCTGTCCGCCCTGGCGTACACCTGGCCGGGGACTGCTGGAGAGCTGCTTCCGGGCCAGACCGTGACCGCGACGGCAACGTACGCGGTTACCCAGGCGGATATCGAGTCCGGCCATGTCGCCAACTCGGCGACCACCACGGGTACTCCGCCTTCCGGTCCTGCTGTAACGCCTCCTCCGGGAACCACCGACACTCCGTTGACTCCGGCTCCGGCGATGGAGTTCACCAAGACGGCTGATGCCTCGGCGGTTCAGAACCCCACCAAGGTGGGCGACGTGATCACGTACACGTTCACGGCCAAGAACACCGGCAACGTGTCCCTGAAGAACGTCTCCATCACGGATCCGTTGGCTGGCCTCTCGGCTTTGAGCTACGTCTGGCCCGGTGCTGCAGGAACCCTGCTGCCCGGACAAACGGTCACGGCTACGGCAACGTACCCGGTTACCCAGGCGGACATCGACGCCGGCCACGTAGCCAACTCGGCGACCACCACGGGCACTCCGCCCACTGGTCCTGCTGTGACGCCTCCTCCGGGAACCACGGATACTCCGTTGACTCCGGCTCCGGCGATGGAGTTCACCAAGACGGCGGACGCTTCTGCCATCAAGAACCCCACCATGTCAGGCGACACGATCACGTACACGTTTACGGCCAAGAACACCGGCAACGTCACGCTGAAGAATGTCACCATCACGGATCCGTTGGCTGGTCTTTCGGCCCTGACGTACACCTGGCCGGGCACGCCCGGCGAGCTGCTTCCGGGCCAGACCGTGACTGCAACGGCAACGTATGCAGTGACCCAGGCGGATATCGACGCCGGTCATGTGGCCAACAGCGCGACCACCGCGGGAACACCTCCCACGGGTCCCGCTGTGACGCCTCCTCCGGGAACCACGGACACCCCGTTGACCCCGGCTCCGGCCATGGAATTCACCAAGTCCGCAGATGCCTCGGCACTCCAGGATCCGTCAAAGGCTGGCGACACGATCACCTACACGTTGACGGCCAAGAACACCGGCAATGTCACGTTGAAGAACGTCGTCATTGACGATCCCCTGGCGGGCCTCTCGGCTTTGACCTACGTCTGGCCTGGTGCTGCAGGAACCCTGCTGCCCGGTGAGACCGTGACGGCTACGGCAACGTACGCCATCACCCAGGCCGATATCGACGCCGGTCACGTGGCCAACACGGCCACGACCACGGGAACACCTCCCACGGGTCCCGCTGTGACGCCTCCTCCGGGTGAAACGGACACTCCGTTGACTCCGGCGCCGGGCATGGAGTTCACCAAGACGGCTGACGCATCCGCAGTTCACTCGCCGTCCAAGGTGGGAGACGTGATCACGTACACGTTCACGGCCAAGAACACCGGCAACGTCACGCTGGCCAACGTCACCATCGACGACCCCCTGGCTGGCCTGTCCGCACTGAGCTACATCTGGCCCGGTGCTGTGGGAACCCTGCTGCCCGGCCAGACGGTGACGGCTACGGCAACGTACGCCATCACCCAGTCGGACATCAACGCCGGTCACGTGGCCAACTCGGCGACCACGACGGGAACTCCTCCCACAGGTCCTTCGGTCACGCCGCCTCCGGGAAACACGGATACCCCGTTGACCCCTGCGGCTGGGCTGGAGTTCACCAAGAACGCTGACGCTTCCGCCGTCGGTGATCCCGCCCATGTGGGCGACCTGATCACCTACACATTCACGGTGAAGAACACCGGGAATGTGGAGCTGAAGGGCGTTGAGGTCAATGACCGTATGCCTGGCCTGTCGGCTCTGGTTTACAACTGGCCAGGTGCCGCGGGAACCCTGCTGCCCGGCCAGACGGTGACGGCTACGGCAACGTACGCCATTACCCAGGCCGACATCAACGCCGGCAAGGTCGCCAACTCGGCCATTGCCACAGGTACTCCGCCGAAGGGGCCGTCGGTGAATACGCCGCCTGCCACCGCTGTGGTGACCCTCCCGCCGGCTGGGCCGTCGGATCCGGGCAACTCCGGAGGATCCCATGACAACAACCAGGGAGGATCCCGGAGCAATACCGGAGGATCACTGGCAAGCACTGGTGTTGTTCTCACCGTCCTGCCCATCAGCCTGCTGGTAGTTGGTGCGGGTATCTTCCTCTTCCTTGTTGGACGCCGCAAGCGTTCTGAGGTCTAGGTAGCAGAGTGCGCGGTAACCGGGTTCAATCGCCCGGTTACCGCGCATTCGTCCGTTCACGTACGCATCACGAAAAAGATCCTGGGAGCCATCACATGAAGAAACCAGTAGCGTGGATCGTTGGCTTGCTGGTAGCAGCTTCAGCGCTCTCCGCTTGCACTTCTCCGGAGAGCAACCAAGCGGGGAACCCGCCGTCGACGACCACAACCCAGCCAGCCACCACAGGCGAGGCAAAACCGGCCAATCCGGGCACTGGCATCATCCAGGCCACCACCATGACCTCCTGCGACACCGCACCCGGGAAGGTAACCGCCAAGGGTACGGTGACCCCTCCGGCGGGCACCAAGGGTGCAGTCAAGATCACCGTCAGTTGGGTTGATCCGGGCACTTCCGCCGTCCTTGCCCGTGGAGAGCAGACCTTCAACGACGCCCAGCCCGGCAAGCCGCTGGACTGGGTAGCCAACGCCGAGGTGACCAAGCCGGCCAAGGACATCACATGCGTTCTTGGTGCGGCTGTGCTCTAGCTGCAGGCACGTCCCTCACCACAACAGAGAAGCGGTCAACCAGGTAGCTACTGCCTGGCTGACCGCTTCTTTTGCCATTGGAGTCCATGCCAGAACAAGAGAGCCGCTGTAATCAGAATGCCGGCCAGGAGGGCGTAGGGCGCGTTGGACAGCATCATGTACATGAACTGTGTGGACTGGGTGGACTGGTAAGGAGCCGGTGAGGTCATGGCCCCGGCAGCGGTGGCGACTGCCCACAATCCCAGCCACAGCAGTCCAGCTGCAATGACCCACAGGGCAACAATGAAGGGATTCACCGGGAAGCCCTTCCGCGGCGGGGCCGGCGCCTCAGGTACGTGGGGGCTGACCGCTTGCACGGCATTCCCGTGCTCGTCGATTTCGCGGAAGCCGATCCGTTCGTGGACGTGGTCTTTCAAGAGGTCCCCCCAACCGTTAACGGGATAGTCCTTGCACTCTACTCCCAGGGCGGAACGGCCCCTGGGAGAAGGAGTTCCGGACAGACTGTGGCCAAACGAGGGCCGAATTCTGCACCCAAACGCCCTGCGGGGAAAGTCAATGACGCAGGATCGGGCAGCGACCCTGCGAAAAACAGCTTCTAGAGCGAAATAGGTCACAAAAGTTTGACGGAAAGGGTTACCTAAGTAAGGCTTGCCTTTGCTAACAAGCGCCCCAACGCAAACGGAAGGAAGCTGTCGTGACGTCACCCAGTGTCGAAGAGCGGATTGCTCAGGAACCGGATTTCGGTTCCAAAGTGGAGCTGGCCCTCGCTGCCACCAACCAGCTGTTCAACGCCCGCAATTCGCCCAGCTATGTGGCTCAGGTGCTTCAAGGAGTCAATGCCGTCTCCACCAAGATCCAGCGGACCACGCAGCCCTTCACCGGCATCGGACACGCAGCCCTCAAAGCGAAGGTGGGTGCCGTGGACCTCGACCGGCCGCTTCCGGACACTGCCGCGGCATTGGAAGAGCTTGATGAGCTGTACCTCAAGGACGCCATCTACTTCCACGATTCCCGCTACGCGGCCCACCTGAACTGCCCCGTGGTCATCCCCGCGCTTGTGGGCGAAGCCGTGCTCTCCGCGGTGAACTCATCCATGGACACTTGGGACCAGAGCGCAGGTGCCACCATGATCGAACGCCGCCTGATCGATTGGACCGCAGAGCGAATCGGTTTCACGGACAAAGCTGACGGCGTCTTCACTTCCGGGGGCAGCCAATCCAACTTCCAGGCGTTGCTGATCGCCCGCAACCATGCCGTGGCCAAGCTCCGTGCAGGCAACACCGAAGCCCGCCTGCCGCAGTTGCTGGACCGGCTCCGCATCTTCACCTCTGCGGACAGCCACTTCAGTATCCAAAAATCAGCCTCCATGCTGGGCCTTGGCTTCGACGCCGTGATCGCCGTCCCCACCGCCGAAGACCACCGCATGGACCCTGCCGCGCTCGCGGCTGCTTTGGCCGAAGCGCACGACGCCGGGCTGGTACCCATGGCGGTTGTGGCAACTGCCGGGACCACCGACTTCGGCTCCGTGGATCCGCTGTCCGAGCTTGCAGCGCTGGTCCGCGCCTACGATTCCTGGCTCCACGTAGACGCTGCCTACGGCGGCGGCCTGCTGGTCTCCGGCCGGTACCGCCATCTCCTGGAAGGCATCCAGCTGGCGGATTCCGTGACCGTGGATTTCCACAAGACGTTCTTCCAGCCCGTCAGCTCCAGCGCAGTGTTGGTCCGCAACGGGTCCATGCTCGGCCACGTCACGTATTACGCCGACTACCTGAACCCGGAGAGTGCCGCGAAGGCCGAGATCCCCAATCAGGTGGACAAGAGCATCCAGACCACCCGCCGTTTCGACGCGCTGAAGCTCTGGCTTACCCTTCGCATCATGGGTGCCGATGCCATTGGTGCGCTCTTCGACGAGGCCATTGACCTGACGGGTCGAGTGGGCTCGCTGCTTGCCGACGATGCAGAGTTCGAGCTCGCGGCTGCGCCGCAATTGAGCACCTTGGTATTCCGGTACCGGCCTTTCGTTGACGGTTCACAGCTGGACGAAGACACAGCCGATGCCCTCAACCCTGCCATCCGCTCCGCCATCTTCGCCTCCGGCGAAGCCGTAGTGGCCGGTACCAAGGTGGCCGGACGGCATTACCTCAAGTTCACCCTCCTCAACGCAGAGGCCTCCCTAAGGGACATTCAGGAAATCATCGAACGCATCCGCAGGACCGGTGCCAGCCTCCTCGCAAACACCACGGAGGCAGCAGCATGAGCACCCCCAACAACACCCGGATCTACGACGTCGCGGGTATCGGCGTCGGGCCTTTCAACCTCGGGCTGGCAGCCTTGAGCGAGCCGGTGGAAAACCTGGACTGCGTGTTCCTCGACCGCCGCGAATCCTTCGATTGGCACCCCGGCATGATGCTCGAGCCGGCGCACTTGCAGGTTCCTTTCATGGCGGACCTCGTGACGCTGGCAGATCCGACGTCTCACTTCTCGTTCCTGAACTTCCTGAAGCAGACCGGCCGCTTGTACCGCTTCTATATCCGCGAGAACTTCTATCCCCTGCGGGCTGAGTACAACCAGTACTGCCAGTGGGTGGCGGGGCAACTGGAATCGGTTCGTTTTAGCACGGATGTGCTGGATGTGAGCTACGACGACGGCGTATACAGCCTTTCGGTACAAGGCCCGGACGGTGCTGAGGTACTTCGCGCCCGCCGCCTGGTCCTGGGTACCGGCACCTCTCCCTATGTTCCGGACTCCTGTGCAGGGATAGTCGAAGCCGGGGGACTGGTCCTCCACAACGCCGACTACCTGTCCAGGAAGAGCGAGCTGCAGTCCAAGCGCAGCATCACCATCGTGGGCAGCGGACAGAGTGCCGCGGAGCTCTATTACGAGCTTCTCCAGGAGATCGATGTGTACGGCTACCAGCTCAACTGGGTTACGCGTTCCGGGCGCTTCTTCCCGCTGGAGTACACCAAGCTCACACTGGAGATGACCTCTCCGGAGTATGTGGATTACTTCCACTCGCTCCCGGGCGAGCAGCGGGATTCTCTTATCAAAAACCAGAAGAACCTTTACAAGGGCATCAACTCGGACCTGATCGACGACATTTACGATCTCCTTTACACCAAGAGCCTCACCGGCATGGTGGACACGCAGCTGCACACCCACTCATCGCTGACGGCTGCCGAGTGGGACCCTGCCACGGGCACCCACACCCTGCAACTGCACCATGAAGAGCACGGCCGCGATTACAGCCTGCAGTCCGAAGCCGTGGTGCTGGCGACCGGCTACAGCTACAAAGAGCCAGCCTTCCTGGGAGGCATCCAGGATCGCATCCGCCGCGACGACAAGGGCCGGTTCGACGTCGAACGCAACTATGGAACCGGCGTCGAACCAGGGGAAATCTTCGTCCAAAACGCCGAACTCCACACCCACGGTTTCGTCACCCCGGACCTCGGCATGGCCGCCTACCGGAACTCCGTGATCCTGCGCGAAATCACCGGCCGCGAGATCTACCCGATCGAGCGCAGCATCGCCTTCCAGCAGTTCGGGGCACCCGCTCCGGTTGCTGCCCGGACCGCAGGAGCAGCAGTATGAGCTTCACCTTCCGACCCGTAGATCCCGTGGCCGACGCACCCGTCCTCCACAGCTGGGTCAGCCAGGAGTATGCACGTTTTTGGGGCATGGTTTCATCCACAAAGCAGGACGTTGTGGAGGAATACTCCAGGATTGCTGCCACCGATCACCACCAAGCGTTCTTGGGGCTCGACGACGGCGTCCCCACCTTCTTGATGGAGCGGTACCTTCCGGAAGCGTCGCCGTTGGCGGACGTTTACGAAGTCCGGCCGGGCGACGTCGGCATGCACCTCCTGGTGTCGCCGCCCAACGGTGACCCGCAACCGGGCTACACCACCGCCGTCATGCAGGAAGTCATGACCGAACTGTTCGCCAACCCCGCAACCCAGCGGGTCGTCGTCGAGCCTGATGCCCGTAACCACAAGATCCATGTGCTCAACGAAAAGGTGGGCTTCCGCCCGCACGGCGTGGTAACCCTTCCCGCCGTCGACCCTGCCGAAGACCACAAGAAGGCCCTGCTGAGTTTCTGCACCCGCGAAGACTTCCTGGCCACCCTGACCCCGATCCTCGCCGCGCCCACCGCGGCGACCAGAGGAGCATCCCTGTGACCACAAGCATCGAGACGCCCGTCCATGAGGCAGTGGCGCCTGTCGCCCATCTGACCCCCGAGCGGTGGTCCATAGCCAACCGGCATCTTGTCCGCAAGGCCATCGCCGAGTTCGCGCACGAGCGCATCCTGGTCCCGGACTTGATCCGTGACGAGGGGGAGGGCATTGGGCTCTACAGGATCGCCAGCGACGACGACACCGTTGAGTACCGTTTCCGGGCCCGTGTGCTTCAACTTGAGCACTGGTCCGTGGTGCCGGAATCCATTGCCAGGCTGCGTGACGGCGCCGGGTTGCCGATCGACGCGTTGGACTTCATCGCAGAATTCCATGAGGCCCTGGCTATCAAGCAGGACATGCTCCCCGTGTATCTCGAGGAAATCAGCAGCACCCTGGCCAGCCACGCGTACAAGCAGGGCAAGCCTTTCAGCTCGACCGAATTGGTGGCAGGGGTGACCAAGGGGGAGGACCGCGCGGCGGATTTCCAAGCGATCGAGCACAGCATGACCGAAGGCCACCCCTGCTTCGTTGCCAACAATGGCCGGCTTGGTTTTGGGATTGCCGATTATCACGCATTCGCTCCGGAAGCGGGTGCGACGGTGAAGCTGCAATGGATCGCGGTGCACCGCAGCAAGGCCGTGTTCACATCGAGCGCCGGGTTGGACTACCGGACCCACTTCGAGGCGGAACTGGGCCCCGCAACGTTGGCGTGGTTCCAAGCGGAGCTTTCCGCTTCCGGGCTGGACCCCGAAGACTATCTCCTGATGCCGGTGCACCCCTGGCAGTGGGACAACAAGCTCACTGTGACGTTCGCGGCAGAAATCGCCCAGCGCCACATCGTCCACCTTGGTGCCGGCGAAGACGACTACCAGGCGCAGCAGTCCATCCGTACGTTCTTCAACACCACCTCGCCGGAGAAGGCGTATGTGAAGACGGCGATGTCGGTGCTGAACATGGGCTTCATGCGGGGGCTCTCGCCGCAATACATGAAGGCCACGCCGGCCATCAACGATTGGCTGCAGGAACTGATCGGCAATGACCAGGAGCTCCAGAACCGGGGCCTGGCCATGATCAAGGAAAGCGCTGCCATCGGCTACCACAACCACTACTACGAGGCAGCCTCCGCGAAAGGCTCTCCCTACCGGAAGATGCTCTCTGCCCTGTGGAGGGAAAGTCCGTTGCCCTTGCTTAAGGACGGGCAGCAGCTGGCGACCATGGCATCGCTGTTGCACGTGGACCAGTCCGGAGCCTCGGTTGTCTCCGCGCTGATCTCGAGGTCCGGGCTGGAGCCTGTCCAGTGGCTGCGGCGCTACTTCGAGGCCTACCTCGTGCCGCTGGTTCACTGCCTCTACGAATACGAACTTGCCTTCATGCCCCACGGCGAAAACGTCATCCTGATCCTTGAGGACGGCGTACCGGTCCGGGCGATCATGAAGGACCTCGCAGAGGAGATCGTCGTGATGGGGGACAGGCTGGAGCTCCCGGAGGAGGTCTCCCGCATCAAGGCCGAGATCCCCGCCGAGGAAATGGTCCTTGCGATCTTCACGGATGTGTTCGACTGCATCTTCCGCTTCCTGTCAGCGATCCTCGTTGAGGACGGAACAATGCGCGAAGACGAGTTCTGGGCAACCGCAGCATCGGTACTGCACGAGTACCAGCAGCGCCACCCGGAGCTCGCCGATCAATTTGCCATGCATGATCTCTTCGCTCCGGACTTTGAGTTGTCCTGCCTCAACCGGCTGCAGCTGCGGAACAACCAGCAGATGCTGGACATTTCGGATCCTTCGGGAGGTCTCCAAATGGCCGGCCGCCTCGCCAACCCGCTGGCGAAATTCGCCTAGCAACCCGCACCGAGTTGGCATTTGATGACAATCCCATGCCGGGACATTGTCATTAAATGCCATCTCGCGGGGGAGAGGGAGGGCTAGTCTAGGCGCATGACCACTCGAGCCAATGAACTTACTGCCCTGGTAACTGGAGCAACGGCCGGGCTTGGTGCCGAGTTCGCCCGTCAACTGGCCGAATCCGGGCACCACCTGGTTCTGGTGGCCCGCGACGAGCAGCGGCTCAAGGACAAAGCCGAGGAACTTGAACGCGACTTCAGTATCTCGGCGGAGGTGCTGTCCGCGGACCTGACCACCGACGTCGGGGTTTCAGCGGTTGCCGACCGCCTCAAAGACGCAACCCGACCCGTTGACGTGCTGGTCAACAATGCCGGGATCGGCCTCTTGAAGTCCTTCGAGAACAACGATCTGGACGAGGAACGCCGCCATTTGCGCCTCCACGTCCAGACGCCCATGGAGTTGTCGCACGCTGCGCTGGAAGTGATGTTGGCGCGCGGCAAGGGCCGGATCATCAACGTGGCCAGCGTGGCCGCGTTTGCGAACCGGGGAACCTACTCGGCGGCGAAAGCGTGGCAGGTAACCTTCAGCCGCTGGGCCAACACCACGTACGCGAAGTCGGGGGTCCAGGTCACTGCCGTTTGCCCCGGATTCACCCACACGGAGTTCCACGACCGCATGGGCGTGGACAAGTCCGTGGCCCCGCGTTTCCTGTGGTTGACCGCCGAGCGGGTGGTCCGCGAGGGCCTGGAGGACAACGCCAAGGGCAAAGGAGTGTCCATTCCGACCAAACGCTACAAAGTGGTCAGCTTCTTCGCGCGCGTCCTGCCGGCGAAGTTGACGTCGGGACCTCCGCGCCGACCTTTGGAACCCTAATTTTCAGGAACCCTAATTTTCACGCGCGAAAGCTTCGACGAGCCGCGTGAGTGGCTCGGGCGCCTGGCCCACCGGTAAAGCACCCACGAGCAAGGGTGCGTAGCGGATCTTGTTTCCGCTGCGACCACCGAAGAAGCGCCGCAGCTGCGCAGGTACTGGTTGCCCGCGCTGTGAGGGCTGGCGCTGGAGGAGCCGGAACGACGCCAGCTCACCCTGGCCATCTATGACGTCGAGCACGGCGTCGATGCCTAGGCTACGGATGAGTTCGTCCTCCAGATCCGCCCGGCAAACGTAGAAGCCGAGGTCGTCCAGGGGGCCTGATCCTATTCCGGCGCGGGCCAGCGCACGGGCAATGCCCCGGGACTCACCCTCGTCGCAAAGCCCAAGGAGCCTGTGATTCGCGCCGGCCGGGCCATAGTGCTCCAGGAAACGGACGATGCTGGTGGCACCTCCCATGGGAACGACGGCCACATGCTCGGCATCCAGGTCATGGCCGCATCGACGCGCGAGCATTTCGACCGCCAGGCGGTCGCTCTCGCCTTCGACAAGGACAGTCGTGGCCTGCATTGAACCAGTATGGCGCAGATGTCCCGGATCCCAGGCGCTTAGCGACGCCGCTGAACCACCACGGCCACCGCGATCCCCACCACGGCACCCACAAAGGTCTCAATGGCACGCTCCATCACCAACACACCCGGGTCCATCGGCGAGGCAAGCTGTGCGATCAACAGGACCACCGGAGTGAAGAAGACCATGGCCCACCCATAGTGCCGGGCCATGAACAACTCCGTGGGGAACTGGCACAGCATCACCACGACGGCGAGGACCACGGCTTCGTGGCCCGGGAAGTACTGCAGGGGAGACAGCGGGGTGGGGAAAAGAACGACGGCGACCACCACCAACCCGAGGAACGTCCCCACGATGCGGTGGATACCGCGGTGGACCCGGCTTGGGAGGTCGGCACCGGCGAGCGGTACGGCTGCTGCTGCCATGGCCCAGTGCGGATGGCCGCTGCCACTAATAACACCAATGACACCGGCCAAGCCCACCGCCAGGGAATAGCGGGCAGCGTGGATCAGGGCGGCGGTTCGAAGCGGACCCCGGAGGGCAGGAAGATCCCGGCCGGCTCCGGCTACCCAGGCGCGGCGCCGGAACCATCCGGCGAAGCCAACCAGCATCGAAAAGGCGGCCGAAGCCGCCCCGACGAGTACCGCCGTCGTGAATGGGACGCTGGTGGGGACCGAAGCGCAGGCGCCCAAAGCCAGAATGCCGAAGAATGGCCCGATCGGTTTCAGACGCACCCGGTCCGAATACAAGGATCCCGCGCCGGCGAACAGGGTGGCAACCAGCACCAACCACCACGAGTGGATGTGGTTGACAGAAAGGAGCACGCCAATGGTCAGGCCGCCAACCAGGATCAGCGCGGCCTGGGCCTGGTGCTTGAGCCGGAGTTGGTGGCTTTCGTTGCGGCCGTACATCCCCGTCAGCGCGCCGAAGACGGCATACAGCATGAGCTCGGGGCGGCCGAGGAGAATCAGGAAAAGCCCCGGCAGCGCAACACTCAGCGCGACGCGGACGGCTGACAGGCGGTCGTTGTTCGCCGGACCAAGCCTGTGGAGTTCGCGGGCATGCCTCAGGAGTGCGGGCATGGGCGGACACCACCAATCGTTCAGGGTTTGTTTTCGAAGTTATCAGGGCAGCCAGTCGCGCCGCCATAAGCCCGGTCACACCCCGTAGCGGGCCCGGAAACCCGGAAATGGGGCAGGTCTGGGAAAATCGAGGTATGCCCGTTGTTTTTGTCTGCCGTACCCGTTCCAGCATGCCGCCGCAGGAGCTGTTCGACCTGTCGAGGAACATTGATGCCCATGTCGGCTCGATGACAAAGAGCCGTGAAAAGGCCATCGCCGGGACCACCACGGGCCTCATCTCGGAAGGTGAAACTGTCACCTGGCAGGCCTGGCACCTGGGCGTCCGATTCCGCATGACCAGCAGGATCGTGCGGATGGAGGCTCCGGCGTCGTTCACTGATGAGCAGGTGCAGGGCCCTTTCAAGTACCTCCGCCACACCCATGAGTTCCGGCCGGACGGCAGCGGCACGCTCATGGTGGACACTGTGGAATTCGCCGCTCCCTTTGGTCCGCTGGGCCGCCTCGTGGAGAAGCTGGTCCTGGGCCGCTACCTTCAGAACCTGATCGAAAAGCGCAATGAATTCCTGGTGGCCCAAGCGCCGCCGACGTTGGACGCACGGCCATGATCAGGCTCGCGCACGCTGACGACCTGGTGATCCTGCAGGAGATCGAACGCGCCGCGGGCGAGGCATTCCGGACATTGGGGATGGATTCGGTCGCCGACGATGAGCCACTGTCCGTCGAGGAGCTGTACGGCTACGCCGCTGCCGGCCGGGCCTGGGTGTCCGTGGACGGGCTGGATTATCCGGTGGCGTACTTGCTGGCCGACGTGGTTGATGGGGAGTGCCACGTCGAACAGGTCAGTGTCCATCCCGAGCATGCGCATCAAGGGCTGGGCCGGGAGTTGCTGCACGCCGCGCGGGTTTGGGCCCGGGGGCACGGGATGCATCGCCAGACCCTCAGTACCTTCCGGGACGTGCCGTGGAATGCGCCGTACTACCGCCGCCTTGGGTTCGAAGTACTCGACGCCGGCAGCTGGGGTCCGGAGCTGGCCCGCCTGATGGAACACGAGGCCGAGCTGGGGCTGACCCGTTGGCCGAGGGTGGCCATGTGGCGTCCGGCTGTTCCCCCGACCTAGCAGTTTGGCCGCGCCCGCTAGTCAGCTACCAGTTCAACCTCGTAGCTGTCAGTGTTCAGCAGGTACGCGGCGTAGTGGTCCGGTCCGCCTGCGTGCGGGTACTTCGACTCGAACATCTCGTACCAGCCCGCGTCCGCGCCGAGCGCCCGGATCCTGTCCACGTCCTCGCGGGTGCCTGCATGAAACGCCACGTGGTTCACCCCGGGATCCGTCCGGCGATGGGCCGTGCCCGTGATGGCATCGGTCTGCTCTACCACCACATACGTTCCATCGAGCTTCCAACTGCACCCCGTGGGCCATTCCTGGAACGGTTCGTAGCCGAGCTGTCCCAGGAGCCAACCCCACTCCTCCCTCGCACGCTCAAGGAATGGCACCCAGATCTCCAGGTGGTGGATGGATCCCCTGGGGGCACGGGTTTCGGCGGCTTCATCACGCATGCGCCGAGTCTACGAGGTCCGGGCGCGTTCCACATCCGCTGCGCTCTCGGGCTTGCCTGCCGCGCGGAGCCCGGCGATAACCCCGTCGACGTCGGCAGCGTTGCGGTTTTGGCTGAGTTTAGTCTTGGCCTCCACCCGGGTAATCACAAGTTCGACGCCGACAATCGCCCTCAGCTGCCCGGCGATGAACCGCCCGGGTGCTTCATCGACGGACCACGGCCGGTCCATGCCGGACTCGTGCTGATCCGAGAGGCGGCGGACGTGCCTGCCCAACCATTCGGCGTCGTCGTGGACAACAAGCTCACCGTAGACGTGAGCGGTCGAGTAGTTCCACGTGGGCACCACCCGGCCGTGTTCTGCCTTGGAGGCGTACCACGACGGCGAAATATAGGCATCCGCACCCTGAACGATCATCAACGCCTCACCGGAAACGGGGGAGGACCACTGGGTGTTGTTGCGGGCCATGTGTGCTTGCAGGGCGCCGTGCCCACCCACCGACGGCTCGTAGACGAACGGCAGAAGTGTGGCGAGCAAGCCGTTTGGAGACATGGTGACCAGGTTGGCGGCGCCGCTGTGGGTAAGAAGGGCCGTGAGGGCTTCGTCAGACGCGGCGAAATGCGCTGGGGTGTACATTGCTTTCTTCCTTTCGGGTTTCGCTTCAGGACTTCGACGGCGGGTTAAGCCGGACACGGACGGCGGCGCCTGCGCAGAGGATCACGGCCAGCCCGCCTACGACAGTGGTCCAGGTCATCGGCTCGCCCAGCAGGAGGCCGGCCCAGGCGATGGTCATGACGGGCTGTACCAGTTGGATTTGGCTGACCTGCGCCATGGGTCCGATCGCAAGTCCGTGATACCAGGCAAAGAATCCCAGGAACATGCTCACCGCTCCGAGGTAGGCGAAGGACAACCATTGGACGGGGGATGCCTCGGGCAGTCCGGAAGCAAGCGCTGCCAGCGTCAGCACGATCATCACGGGAGAAGCGACCACCAAAGCCCAGGAGATGGTCTGCCAGGCGCCCAGCTCACGGGCCAGCAAGCCGCCCTCCGCGTAGCCGATGGCGGCTGCGAGCACGGCTCCGAGCAGCAGCAGATCAGCCCAGTGGAGCGAACCGAAACCGCCGGATTGAACCAGCGCGAAGACCAACGCGGCCGCGACTCCCACCGCGGTAAGGACCCAGAACAAGGGGCGGGGACGTTCCCGGCCACGGATCACCGCTATCGTCGCCGTGGCAGCTGGCAGTAGCGCGATCACGACGGCGCCATGGCTGGCGGACGTGCTGGTCAGTGCGAAGGTGGTCAGCAAAGGGAATCCCGCAACGATACCGCCCGCCACGACGGCCAGCCTGAACCACTGGACACCGCGGGGAAAGCGCTGACGCGTCAACCCCAAGGCCAGGGCCGCGAGCACGGCAGCAACCACTGCCCGACCCGCGCCTATGAACAGCGGCGACATACCCTCCACGGCCACGCGCGTGAGCGGGACAGTGAAGGAGAAGGCAACGACGCCGAGGAGGCCCCACCAGACGCCGCTTGATGTACGGGCGGATACCGCTGGCGTGGAAATAAGAGTAGCGCTACTATTATGACTCATGAACAACGATAGCAGTTCCCGGATCGTCTCGCGAGTAAAAGAATGGATCGCGGGAGCCGCCCCCGGAGCAAAGCTGCCATCCACCCGGCAACTCGTGGCCGAGTACCAAGTGAGCCCCGTGACGGTGCAAAAGGCGCTGCGAACCCTCACCGCCCAGGGCTTGATCGAGAGCCGTCCGGGCGTCGGAACCTTTGTCCGCGCCTACCGCACGGCCCGGCCATCAGACTACGGCTGGCAGACCGCAGCCCTTCGTTCGGCCCAGGCTGCCAGGCCCCTGAACTCCGCCGCCATGCGCAGTGCCTCCAATGATGTCATCGCCTTCCATTCCGGTTATCCGGACCGCGAGCTCCTCCCGGAAAGGCTGGTCCGCGCCGCGCTGACCCGCGCAGCACGGGGAGATGCTGCATTATCGCGGCCGCCGGCGCAGGGCCTTCCGGAACTGCAATCCTGGTTCGCGCACGAACTCAGCACCTCGACGTCGGTGGGCGTCACGCCACCGCAGCCGAGCGACGTCGTCGTACTTCCCGGGAGCCAAAGCGGACTCAGCTCCATCTTCCGCGGACTGGTGGGACACGGCCAGCCGTTGCTGGTGGAGTCGCCTAGCTATTGGGGTGCGCTGCTGGCTGCGGGGCAGGCGGGTGTGAACGTCATCCCTGTCCCCAGCGGGCCGGAGGGCCCGGACCCGGACGAACTGGACAGGGCCTTCGAGGAATCCGGTGCCCGGCTGTTCTACGCCCAGCCCAACTTCGCGAATCCCACCGGAGCACAATGGTCCGCGGAGCGGGGGGAGGAAGTGCTGCGCATTGTCCAACGGCATGGGGCCTTCCTTGTGGAGGACGACTGGGCCCACGATTTCGGCATCACCTCGCCGTCCGTTCCGCTTGCCGCCAAGGACGACTCGGGGCATGTGGTCTACATCCGCTCCTTGACCAAGAGCGTCTCGCCGTCCATCCGCGTCGCCGCGATCATCGCCCGCGGCCCGGCACGCGAACGGATCATGGGTGCGCAAGCGGCGGAGTCGATGTACGTCAGCGGCCTGCTGCAGGCGGCGGCGCTCGACGTCGTCACGCAGCCCGGGTGGCAAACGCACCTCCGCGGACTGAGCCACCAGTTGCAGTCGCGACGCGACCTGCTCGTCGCCAGCCTCCAGGAGTTCGTCCCGCAGGCGCACCTCAGCCACTTGCCCAAGGGCGGCCTCAACCTTTGGCTGCGGATGCCGGACGGGTTCGACGTCGACCGGCTCACCAAGGATTGCGAGGCGGCCGGTGTACTGATCGCCGCTGGATCCGAGTGGTTTCCCGCGGAACCGGAGGGGCCCTACATCAGGCTCAACTACGCCGGGCCGAACCCGGGCCGCTTCCCGGATGGTGCGCGGATCATCGGTGAGGCTGTCGCGGCCCAGCTGGGGTCTTAACGCCCGTAGCCACCAGCACCAAGGAGAGCGCCTTGGGGCTGGTGGGTACAGTGGGCGGCGGATTGCCGCGGACTATCCGTGTCGCTTGGGTAAGCGTCGCTGTGCAGAAGTTGCAGGCAAACGGTTCCTACGCGGGGGTCATGTCCTTCTTGCCTGAGCCGAACACGGCATCATCGATGGGCTGGCCGTCGAACGGCATCTCGTCCAGGTTGATGAGCGGGTTGGTGTCCTGCGTCTCCACGAGTTCGCGGGCTTCGGCCTGCGTGTCCACGCTGGGCATGGAGCCCGGCAGCGGACGCTGGGCCGATTCACGCAGGAAGTAGATGGCGATGGCGCCCACGATGGACGTCGCCATCAGGTAGTACGCGGGCATCATGTCATTGCCCGTGCCCTCAATGAGGCCCTGCACGATGAATGGGGTGGTTCCACCGAAGATCGCCACGGAGAAGTTGTAGGCAATGCCCATTCCACCGTAGCGGCTGGAGGTCGGGAACAGCGCGGGAAGGGCCGATGCCAGGTTGGCGATGTAGAACGTCACGGGGAAGGCGATGAGTGCCAGTCCGGCCAAAGTGGACCAGATGTCCCCGATGCCGATCAGCATGAACGCCGGAACCGCGAAGACGATGGTGCTGCCTGCGCCGATCCAGAGTACGGGGCGGCGGCCGATGCGGTCCGAAAGCTTGCCCGTCAGCGGGATGCACACGGCCATGATCACCAGGACCGGGATGGTCAGCAGGGTGCCGTGCACGGGGTCGTAACCCTTGGAATCCGTGAGGTACGTCGGCATGTAGGAGGTCAGCGCGTAGCCGACAGTGTTGGCAGCAGCAGCCAGGATCATGGCCAGCACAATCTGACGCCAGTAAGCCTTGATGATGCCGACGGGACCCTTGGCGACAGCGGCATCGTGGGACGCTGCGTCCTTGGCGGTTGCTTCCTGCGCGTCCAGGGCGGCCTGGAATTGGGGGGATTCCTCGATCTTGCTACGGAAGTACACAGCGATCAGGCCGAGCGGACCAGCGATCAGGAACGGAAGCCTCCAGCCCCATTCCTCCATGGCAGCCTGTCCGAGCGTGAGCTGCAGGATGGAGACCAGGGCGGCACCCAAGGCGAAGCCAATGTAGCTGCCCATATCAAGGAAGCTCGCGAAGTAGCCACGGCGCTTGTCCGGCGCGTACTCGCTCACGAACGTTGTGGCACCGGCGTACTCACCACCGGTGGAGAAGCCCTGGACGAGCTTCAGGATCACCAGCAATGCGGCGGCCCAGATGCCGATCTGCGCATAGCCGGGAAGAAGTCCGACGGCGAACGTACTTGCCGCCATCAGCATCAGTGTTGCGGCGAGCACCTTCTGGCGGCCCACCTTATCGCCGAGCCAACCGAACACGACGCCGCCGAGGGGGCGTGCGATGAAGGTCGCGGCGAAAGTGCCCAGGAGGAAGAGTGTCTGGACCGACTTGTCAGCCTCGGGCAGGAAGACCGGCCCCATGGTGGTGATGAGGTAGCCGAAGACGCCGACGTCGTACCATTCCATGGTGTTGCCGACGATGGTTCCGCCGAGTGCTTTGCGCAGCATGGGCTTGTCCACCACGTTGACATCCGATTCTTTCAACCGGCGCTTCGGGCGGAGCTTCGCTTTCTTCGCTGCGTTCTTTGATGCGTTGGTGGCGGCCGGGGTGTGGCCTGCCGATACTGTGTTTCCGGAGGCGTTCCTTGCGCCATCCGGAGAGACGGTGTTGCTTTGGTCTGTGGGCATTTGGGCTTCTCCTAGGGAGGTCATTTGCTTGCGACTTCTGCTGCCCCGCTCTGGGCAGGGTTTCAATTTTACGCGGTTTGGGCCTGAAACCCGAGTTGAGATCCGATTTTTGGCCCTCTCAGGGGTGCAAATTGCCTAGGTGTGTTGCATCTCATTACCGGCTTTTGCCCTGCAAGGACGCGGATGTCCTGCAGTTTTTGCCCCGCGAAGCACGTTGTTACCAAATTGTTTAGCTATGCCCACGTAACGGGCCCAATCCCGGCCCTGAAAGTGACGAATCCAGTACGGCCCTCAGTGGCCGCCTACCACCAGTGTGGCATCGAGATCCGGGTCCGTCACCACGTCCACAGTCAGCCCGGACCGTGCCAGGAGCCCCGCCGTCGCGGTGGCCTGCTGCCGGGAAGTTTCCATCAGAAGCAGCCCGCCCGGCGACAACCACGGAGGTGCCCCCAGCGCGACGCGACGCTGGATACCCAAACCGTCAGTGCCGCCGTCGAGCGCTGCCACCGGCTCGTGCACCCGCGCTTCCGGCGGCATCAGGCTGATGGCATCCGTGGGGACGTACGGTGCATTGACCAGGAGCACGTCGACCCGTCCCAGCAGCCGGCGGGGGAGCGGCGTGAAGAGATCGCCGAGGTAAGCAGTTCCCCCACGAGGCCCCAGGTTCCGTTGCGCGCACGCAACCGCGGCGGGGTCGATGTCGGCCGCGTGGAGTTCGCAACCGCCCAGAAGATCGTAAAGTGCGGCACCCATGGCGCCGGAGCCGCTGCAGAGGTCGACGACGATGGCACCCGCTTTGGCGGTCAGCGCCGCCTGTCGCACCAAGAACTCCGTGCGACGCCGCGGCACGAAGACGCCCGGGGCAACAGCCATGCGTGTCCCGCAGAAGTCCACCCAGCCGAGGATGTGTTCCAGCGGCAGACCGCCCACCCTCAGGGCTACCATGCGGTCCAGTTCGTCCGGATGGGCGGCAGCGTCGATCAGGAGCCGGGCCTCGTCCTCGGCGAAAACACAGCCGGCATCGCGAAGGGCGGCGACGATCAAACTGCTCCGGCTCACGAGAGCCATGCTAATCGAGGGGTTCACAAATGTGCAGGATGATGGTTAGGGTATGACGCATGGGAACACTGATTTTTGAGTAGACCGGCCGTGCTCTTTGATTTGAGCATGCAGCTGCGTTTCAGATGACAAAAATCCACGCCTGTTGAGGCTTGCCTCCACGCCGTTCCCGTTGTCGACGCCTTTTCTTAAACCGCATGTCACGGGATACGTGTCTCTTCAGGACTCACACACTTTTAGGAGTCCATATGACTGCCAACCCTTCAGACGACAACAAGCAGCCCGCCTCCGGCGGCATCAAGTCCAAGCTCACCGACGCCCAACGGGCAATGCTCGCCAGGAAGTCGGGCGGCGGCGCTCCGGCCGGCTGGCAAAGCACCGGCAAGGGGCACAAGCCCACCGCTGCCAGCGGCAAGATGGCCAAGACCGAGAAGAAGGTCCGCTGGTAACTCCGGCGGACAGGCCCATAGGAAAACAGGCGCACTGGAAAGGAAAAACCATGACTGCGAATCACAACGCTGAGGGCATCGATCCTGAGGTTGCAAGCCACTTGGTGGAGTCCATGGACATGGCACCGATGCCCGAGACAACAGGCATGCCCCTGGCTTTGGGAGCGGACCAAGGCAATCAATGGCCGGACGGCAACGGCAAACGCCGGCACCCGAAGGACCGCGACCAAGCCCACGGCCGCATGGGCCAGGGTGCGGCGGTAACGGCAATCCACCGGACCAGCCGTCCGCAGATGCCGCACTCGTCCTAACCCGTCACCGCACCCAACCGACACCCCGCCAGCCCAACTGGGGGACAGTTAACGCACTACTGAGGCCTCGTAGGAGCGTTATCTGTCCCCTGGTTGGGCTGGCTGACGTCGGAAGGGGACTTGTCCGGGCGCCAACCCCGCCACACCGGATGACGCAGCCTGCCAGGACCAGTCCAGTTACCGAAAGTCACCTCGGCCACCAGCTCGGGTCGGACCCAGCGCGCACCGGCGGAGTCCTCCCTCGGAATGTCCTTAAAGGGTGAAGCGTCCACCGCCAGCGGTTCCAGCCGGTCCATGATCTCCCGCAGCTGCCAGTCCTTAAACCCCGTGCCCACCCTGCCTACATAGTGCAAGGCATCGCCGTCGGGAATGCCCAGGAGCAACGCCCCGAAAGTCCCGCTCCGGGCCCCGGCTCCGGGGCGCCAACCGCCCACCACCACTTCCTGGCTTTGCTCCAGCTTGAGCTTGATCCACGACCCGCTGCGACGACCCACGGTGTAACGGCTGTCGGCCTTCTTGGCCATGACCCCCTCCAAGCCCAGATCGGCAGCGCTGGTCATGAGGTCCTCGACGTCGTGGTCCAGCACCGCTGACACATGGAGCGGGCATCCACCGGGCAAGCGCTCCGCGAACGCATCCAGCCGCTTGCGCCGCTCAAGCAAAGGCAGCCCGCTCACGTCCGTGCCGGCGTCGTACAACAGATCAAAGAGCATCAGCTGTACCGGAACCGAGGCCCGCGCCCGCTCTATGTCGGCGGCCTTGACCAGGTTCATGCGCAGCTGAAGACGGCCGAAGTCCGGCTTGGATCCCTTGCCCAGGGCGACGATTTCGCCGTCGGCCACAAAATCACCTTCGGGCCAGCAGGCGCGGTCGGTGAGCTCGGGGTAGGTGGCCGTGAGGTCGTTCCCGTTGCGGCTCATCAGCCGGATCCGCCCCTCGGTTCTGGTGATGATGGCCCGGATGCCATCCCACTTGAGTTCGTACAACCAGTTGCCGCCGCGGAGATCGGCAGTTGTTCCGGAGGTAGCCAGCATGGGGGCGTAATCGCGCATGGGTTGCGGCTCCGGTTCGCGCGGCTTGGCGGCAGGCGTGGTGGCAGGCTTGGCAGCAGGCGTGGCTTTGGCGCTCCGCTTGCCGCCCGGTTGCTCCTTCATCAGGTGAATGAGCCAACGGTCCCCTGTATTGATCAGCGCGAGTCGTTTGGTGCCACCAAGGCCACCTCCAGGCTCACCTGTGAGCGTCGCGATGACCTCCTTGTCATCGCGCCACTTCTCGCACGTGAACTCCCCGCGGTCCCAAATGGTCATGGTTCCTGCCCCGTACTCGCCCTTGGGAATCACCCCCGCAAAGGTGGCGTACTCCATGGGGTGGTCCTCCGTGTGGACGGCCAGGTTGTTCCGGTCCGGCGTCTCCGGGACTCCACGCGGCAGCGCCCAGGATGCCAGGACCCCGTTGTGTTCCAGCCGCAGGTCCAGGTGGTACCGGCGTGCATGATGCTCCTGGATCACGAAGATGCCACCGGGCGGTGCCGGGTCGCCGGGTTTGGGCTGCCCGGCTGACGTTCCGCTGGACACCGCTGTGGAAGCGGCCGACGACGGCGGGAACGGCTCCGGGGTTTTCTCCGGATCGCGCATCCCGACGTACTTGGCGAGACGGTTCTCGACCGTCACCACGCGCTCGCGGGCGCCGGCCGACGGGCCGGGAGTACCGCCGTCGTCGTTCCCGTCCTCGGTGTGGGGCGGCAGGTGCCGTTCCGAAATGGGGGCGAAGTGGTCCTCGCCCGTGCTGACCCGCTCCATCACTTCCGTGTAGTCAAGGTGGTCCAGGTCAGGGTCCTCAAGTTCCTCCCATGTCCGGGGTGCCGCGACCGTTGGGTGGGCCTTGCCGCGGAGGGAGTAGGGCACGATCGTGGTCTTGTTGCCGCTGTTCTGGCTCCAGTCCACCAGCACTTTGCCCTTGCGCAGGGACTTCTTCATGTCGCTGACCACGAGATCGGGGTGGTCGGTTTCCAGAGCCCGGGCGAGCTCGTGGGCGAAAGCGGAGACCTGCTCGGATTTGAGGGTGCCGTCCAGCCCCGTGTACAGATGGATACCTTTGCTCCCGCTGGTAACAGGGACGGGCTCCATCCCCATGTCCTGCAGGATGGAACGGGCCAGCATGGCAACTTCCACGCACTCGGGGAGGCCTGCGCCGGGACCGGGATCGAGGTCCAACACAAAGCGGTCCGGCCTCAACGGCGTCCCGGACCCGTCCACCTGCCACTGCGGTACGTGGATCTCCAGGGAAGCGATCTGTGCCATCCACGTGAGGGTAGCCAGGTTGTTCACCATGGGATAGACATTGGTGTGGTCCGAATGCTGGATGGCAGCCCGCGGAATCCACCTGGGCGCGGAGTCCTCCAGGTTCTTCTGGAAGAACACCTGCCCCGGGTGCTCGACAGTCCCCACGCCGTTGACCCAGCGCTTGCGCGTCACGGGTCTGTTGGCCGCAGCCGGGATGAGGAAAGGGGCCACAGTGGCGTAGTACTCAAGCACCTCAGCCTTGGTGGTGCCGGTCTCCGGGTAGATGATTTTGCCCAGATTGGTGAGCGTGAGTTCGTGGCCTTCCACGTTCACGCGCTCCTGCTGCTTGCCTGCCACCTCTTCTCCTCCGCTGGGTTGTGCTGTTGACTGGGTGTATGAGGGCCATATGGAAGGGATCTATCGCGTTCGGTCTGGTCAACGTACCA
Organism: Paenarthrobacter sp. AB444; assembly: GCF_028736865.1. Lineage (NCBI taxonomy): Bacteria > Bacillati > Actinomycetota > Actinomycetes > Micrococcales > Micrococcaceae > Paenarthrobacter > Paenarthrobacter sp. AB444. The sequence continues at coordinate 109,935 of NZ_JAQZBY010000003.1, forward strand.
GTGAAGCTCTACAGTGCCACGGAGGATCACGACATTGGCCTGCACCAAGTCCACAATAAGGACGGCGGGCGCATCAGGTACCAGCGAAAATGCGAAATTTGCGGCGAAGTTGTTGCTTACGAGGATATTGACAAGGCCTACGAGGAAGAAGGCCGCACGGTGGTCCTCACCGCCGCCGAGTTGAAGTCCCTGCCTGAGGAAAACAGCCGCGAAATCGAGGTGGTGGAGTTCATTCCCGCCGAGCAGCTGGACCCCATCATGTACGAGCGCAGCTACTTCCTGGAACCGGATTCCAAGTCGCCCAAGGCCTACATGCTGCTGCGGCAGACGCTGGAGGACACGGACAGGATCGCGATCGTCCAATACGCGCTGCGGCAAAAAACCCGGCTGGGTGCGCTGCGCGTGCGCGGTGACGTGTTGCTGCTGCAGGCCCTCCTGTGGGGCGATGAAGTCCGCGAGGCCAAGTTCCCGTCCCTGGAAACGGACATCAAGATCTCGGACAAGGAACTGGAAATGTCGTCCGCCCTGGTCGAATCCATGGCCCATGATTTCGACCCCGATGAATACACGGACGACTACCAGGCCCAGTTGAGGACACTTATCGAAGCCAAGCTGGAAAAGGGCGAGGCGCTCGATACCGAGGCCACCTTCGGCAACGTCGAAGGCGAAGGCGAGGGCGGCGACGTCATCGACCTCATGGAGGCACTGAAGCGAAGCCTGGACAAGAAGCGCGGCAAGGAAAAAGCGTCCGACGACGACGCTGCCGCCAGCAAAGCCGACAGCAAGCCAAAGGCGCGGGCCAAGAAGAAGGCGTGAACCGCCGTCGGGCGCCTTGAGGGGCGCCCGACGGTCGGCGCTCGCGTCAGCCCTTTACTGAACCCGCGGTCAGTCCCTGGACGATGAACTTGCTGGCAAAAGCGAAGATCACCAGCGTGGGTACCACCGTCAAAACCGCGGCAGCGGACATCGAACCCCAGTCAATGTTGAAGCTGGAGATAAAGCCGGCCAACGCCGTCGGGATGGTCTTGTTGCTGTCGCTGTTCATCAGGGTCACCGACAGGAACAGCTCGTTCCAGCAGTTCACGAAGTTGAACACGAAACTCGCAGCGATACCGGGCAACATCACCGGCACGATCACCCTGAAGAGCGCACCCAGCCTGGAGCAACCGTCGATCATGGCGGCCTCTTCCAGGGCATCAGGGACGTTCTCGAAGAAACCGCGCAACATGATGGTGCAGAACGGGATGCAGATGGCGATGTAGATCAGGATCAGTCCTGTCTTGGAATCCACCAAGCCGAAGTCGGTCATCATCAGGTACAGCGGCCCCAGGGCGATGAACCCCGGGATCATCTGCGTGATGAGGAAAGCACCCAGCACAGCCCCTCGACCGGAGAACTGGAACCGTGCCAGGACGTAGGCGGACAGCAGCGAGATGAGCGTCGCCACCGACGCGGCAACCAGCGCCACCACCAGGCTGTTGAGCATGTACTGGCCGAAGTCGGACTTTGTGAAAAGCCCGACGTAGTTATCCAACGACAACTGCCGCGGCCAGTAATCCAAGGGCAGCGAGTAGATGGCACCCGGCTCCTTGAGGGACGTCACCACGATCCAGTACAGCGGAAAGACAGTGACGATCAGGCAAAGGCCAAGGAAAACCACCTTCGAAATGCGGCCCATGAGCGTTGGAGTGTTGATCATCGGTCTGCCTTTCGGAAGCGGACGGCCATGAGGTAGAAGGCAGCGAAAAGCATGAGGGTGACCATGACGATCAAACCCAGGGCGGACGCCTTGCCGTAGTCGCCTTCCTGGGTAATTTTGATCATGTACGTGGTGATGATGTGGGTTTGATCGGCCGGACCTCCGCCGGTCATCGCGAAGATGATGTCCGGGAAGTTGAAGATCCAAATCACCCGCAACAGGATGGTCAACGCGAGCGTGGTGGAGATGCTCGGCAGCGTGATGCTGAAGAACGTCCGAACCTTGCCCGCACCATCCAAAGCGGCGGCCTCGTACATCTCGTCCGACACCGATTGCAGGGCGGCGAGGATCATGATGGCGAAGAACGTCACGCCGTACCAGATGTTGGCGATGATGATCGCAGTCATGGCGAAGCCGGGATCCGACAACCACGGAATGGGCGAGCTGATGACTCCCGCCTTCATGAGGAGGTCGTTCACCACGCCGAATTCCGCGTTAAACATCCACCGGAAGAGCATGCCGATGAGGAAGCCGGACACCGCCCAGGGGAAGAAGATCATGGCCTGGTACGCCCCGCGCATCCGGAACCGCCGCTTCAGGAACAGCGCCACGGCGAACCCGATGACTACCTGCGGGACCAGCGATCCGACAACCCACACGACGGTATTGCGGACGATCGTACCGAACTCGGGAGCATCGAACAGGCTCTGGAAGTTCCCGAAGCCAATCCATGAGGTATCGGAAAGATCATTCAGGTTCCAGTTCCGGAACGCCATCTGGCTGCCGGCGATCATGGGGTAGTACGTGAAGATCCCCACGAACACCGCTGCCGGTGCCAGGAAGGCCAACAGGGTCAACGCTGTCCGGCCATTGAACCGTCTTTTGGACGAGCTGCCCCTGCCCGGCTCCGGCCGCGCGGCTTTCCGCCCCGATGGGGGCGGTGCGGCTTGCTTGACGTCGAGAGTCACGGGTGGTTACCCCTTCATCTTTTCAGTCCAGTAGCTGTCCCAGCTGGACAGCAGCTCGGTCGTGGACATCTGGCCCGTGAGGACCCGCTGAAGTTCGCCGTCGGACTTCTTGATCCACTCCGTCCACCAGGAAACGCTGCGCGGCTGGATCGCGGAGACGTACGTGTCCGGGTTCTCCGTCATCTTGACGTAGGCAGCCCAAGGGCCGGTGCTGTAGAAGGGGTCCTGGGCTGCGGACTTCAGGGTGGGGACCAAGCTGTTGTCCTTGCTGAACGTGGTGGCAGCGTCACCCTGCGCCAAGTACTTGATGAGCTTGACGGCCTGGGGCTTGGCCTTTGAAGATTCGGCGATACCCCAGCCAGCCGAAGCGACGGGCTGGATGGCTTTGCCGCCCGGACCCACCAGGAGCGGGGCGACGTTCCACTGATCCTGCTTGATGGCCTGCGACTCCTTGACCGTGGCAATCACTTCCGGGTCCTGCAGCAGGAAAGCCGTGGAGCCGTTGCTGAAGCCCTGGACCATCTCGGGGTAACCCCACGCCACGGATGAGGGCGGCGAGCCCTTCTTGAACAGGTCAATGTAGAGATCCATGGCCTGCTGGGCCTTGGGGGAAGAGAAGATGGTCTTGCCGTTGCTCAACTTGAAGGCGTTCTCGCGGTCGATCTCGTCAGCCACGTAGGCCTCGATGATCGCTACGGCGTTGGAGTTGGCGTTGGTGCCTCCACGGAACGCGTAGCCGAACTTGTTCTCGGACGGCTTGTTGAGGGCCTCGGCCTGCTTCGCCATCTCCTCCCAGCTGCTGGGAGGACCGTCGAAGCCGGCCTGCTTGACCAGATCCGAGCGGTAGAAGAGGGAGAGGCCGTAGAAACCGTAGGGGATGTAGTAGGTCTTGCCGTTCTGCTTGGAATACTTGACCGCGTTTTCGGTCAGGTTGTTCCATCCGTCCCAGCCATCAAGGTCCTTGGTCATGTCGTACAGCCAGTTGTTGGCGCCGAACGAGCCCACCGTGATGTCGCGGGCCTCCACAACATCAACGCCCTTGCCGGATTGGAGCATCTGCTGGATCTTCTGGTCCGCTTGATCCGTCGGCGGCGAGATCAGCTCCACCTTGATGTCGGGGTTTGCCTGCTCGAAGCCCGAGATGAGCTTCTTCAAGGTTTCCGTTCGGGTGGGGTTGGTGAGGCTTTCCACCATCTTCAAGGTGACTTTGCCATCGGCCGCCTGCTGCTGGCCGCCTCCACACCCGGCAAGTGCAAGAACTGCCGCCAGGCCTGCTGCCGCAGACGCCATAATTCTGGATTTCACGTGGGTCCTCCGTTGATTGGTTGAGTGTTTGCACCGGCTGAGCGGGTGCGGGTGGGGTCTAGAGGGATCGGGCGAGCCGGACAAGTTCCGGAACCGCCTTCTCCGCGAATATTTCGTAGTCCTTGGGGGAGTTGTACAGGTGGGCGGAAAGCCGCAGGTAGCCCTGTCCGTTGAAAGTGGTGATGGCTGTTTCGATGTCCAGATGCTCGGAAATGTAGCCGCGCACGGTGTGGGAATCCTCGTGGGTAGTGGCGAGTCCGTCCGGCAGGCGGATGAGGCGCAGCGGCCCTACCGGCATGCCGACGTCGACCGCCGCGTTGCGGCCCGTGGCGTTGGTGAACGCCTCGCCGATCAGTGACTGGCCGTAGTCGCAGAGCTCCCTGGCGTAGTTCCGGAAAGTGCCCCAGCCGTATCGCCCTTCGATGGTGTCGAAGGCTGTTCCGGCTGCCATCCAGGAGGTCACATCCTGGGTCCCGACGTGGTCGAAGTTTTCCGGAAAGCTGTAGGGAAAGCCCCAGGAATCGATCAACGGTTGCAGCGACTCTGCCTGTGGTCCCCGTGCCACCAGGGCTGCCGTTCCGCGTGGCGCGCAGGCAAACTTGTGGAGATTGCCTACCCAGAAACCCTCAAAATCGGGAACCGGAAACTCCAGCACACCCGGAGCGTGGGCTGCGTCCACCAACACGGGCACCCCGAGGACGGAAGCCGCGCGGGCAATGTCTTCGACAGGGAAGGCCCGGGCAGTAGCCGAGGTGATCTGGTCCACCACGATCAGTGCTGTGCGGGGAGTCACCTCGGCCATCACCAAGTCACAAGCAGTCTCTGCGTCCGCTTCGAGGGGGATTTCCGCAATCCGGACGTGGCCGCCACATCTGCGGGCTATCCGTTCTGCGCCCTGCAGCACCGCGCCATAGGCATGGTTGGTGGTCACGATCTCCGCACCGGGAGCAAAGTCCAGCGAGTTGTACACCGTGCTCACCCCGGCGCTGGCGTTGTGTACCAGGGCAAGGTGCTGCGGATCGACACTGAGGAAAGCTGCGACCTCCCTTCGCGCCGTGGCCACCAGCTCGAACTGATTCATGAACCACGGGCAGGGGTTCAGGTCCATGAGTTCCTTGAGTTTGAGCTGCTCCGCCTGGGCGGCGCGGGGAACGGAGCCATAGGAGCCGTGGTTGAGGTGGACTTTGGACGGTGTGAGGCTCCAGTCGGCCATGGCGGGTTGGCCCTCGGGGGTCAACATCGGGCGGGGGACTGTGAGGGGTGCTGGGATCACGGCGTCCTTCGTCAGGAGGAATGGGACAACGCTCTGTAAGTTACATCACAGCTGGGGCATAGACAACGGACAATTCAAAATAGTCATAAGATGACTTGAGCCACTTCACGGAGAATTTCCGGCAATAGTGGCCTTCTGTGGGTAAGAGATACGATGTCTTGATGCGAAGGCATGACAATGTGTCCACACCGATGCCCGGGCGGTCCGGTGCGGTAGCGTGATACCGGGATGTGAAGGAGGGGACGCATGGGTGCTGTTGAAACGGCAATGCAGGGCCTGAGGAACAAGATCGCTTCGGGGGAACTCGCTGCAGGCCAGAAGTGTCCTCCCGAAGCTGAGCTGTCGGCCCAGCTGGGTGTCTCAAGAAGTTCCTTGAGGGAAGCTGTGCGGGCGATGTCCGCGCTGGGCGTCATGGAGTCCAGGCACGGTTCCGGAACCTATATCTCGTCCTTGGAGCCGACGGTGATCCTCCAGAATTTCGCCCTGCTGGTGGATCTGCTGCCACTGGACGGGTTGCTGGAACTCTTCGAAATCCGCAGGCTCATGGAATCCCATGCCGCTGCTGCTGCAGCCGCCAACGCCACGCCGGAAGTCCTCGCAAAATTGACGGCGCTCGTGGAGGGGATGGAGGCCACCGACAGCCCCAGTGAGTACTCCGAACTCGACTCTCAGTTCCACGAGGAAATCTGCCGGGCGAGCGGGAATTCGACGCTCAACGCACTGGTCAGGCTTTTCCGCTCGCGCGGCGGGCACTTCCATATTTTCGACGGCGAGGACGGTGCGGCCGTGCGCGAGGACAGCACCGCCGGCCACAGCGCAATCGTGGCTGCGATCGCGCGGCGGGATCCGACCATGGCGGCTACGGCGACGGCCGCCCACATTGCCCAGACCGAGATCTGGCTCAAAAAGCTCAGGCCGGAACCCCGGCTATAAAGCTGTGGCTTCTAGGAGCCCGTTTCATAATGCGGCTCGGCTACGGGCTTGGATTCGGGTGAACCGCGCTCCCGCAGATAGACGGATGCTCCTACCAGCACCCCGACGGCCAGGAATTCACTTTGCCAGTTCTGGAAGGACTCGAACCAGAACTGGCTCGAAGCCATGTACTCCCACGTGGAAACCTGTTGCAGGCCGTGGCTAAGTTGTTCCTCGTTGTAGGCCGCCGTACCCCCGAGGGCGTGAAGGGTGAAGGAGGCCAGGAACAAGAGCGCCAGCAGCCCTGAAAGTGAGTGTTCGTAGACCTTCAGGACCCAGCCGCCCCGCCTGACGGGCCACGGCGTTTTGGCCGTTGGCTTGGCATCACGGGGGTCTTCGTCCTGGGGAGCCTTCTTGCCCATGGGCTTGGACTCCGAGGAACCCTTCTGGAAGAGGAAGACAGTGAGGACCACATACATGGCCATCTGGAGGAACTCGGACTCCCAGTTCTCGAAGACGGCCTCCACGAAGTGGCCGGTGCCCAGGTATTCAAAGATGCCGACAGGGGCCCCGCCGTGGGTTTGTTGTTCCTCGCTGTAGTTCGCGGCTCCTGAGAGAATCATGCCGCCGAAGAAGACGGCGAACAGGCCGAGGTTTGCCAATAACAGGCCGTGGTTCTTTACCCACTGGCGTACGGGTCCGCGTCGGCCCAACTGGCCGTGGTTCCCCTTGGAAGCTTCACGGCTTTGGACGGGTCCTGGCATGTTCACTCCTCCTTGGCGTTTCCGTTGCCGTTCATGCCGCGGTGGTAAAGCCACAGAGGCATTCCAACCACCAACAGCAGCAGCATCAGGACTATGAAGCCGCCGGCCACGATGCCGGCAGTCCTCCCGGCCGTGAAGTCGAAGACAAGGGTCGCGGAGCCAACAATCAACACAGCGACACCTCCCAGCGCCCACTTGGTGACTCCGTCAGCGCTGGAAACGAGGGTTGCTTTAAGTCCGCGGCGGAAGAGCCTTCGGTGCACGCTGACGGGGATGACGATGAGCACTGTGGTAAGGGCTGCCACCATGACGTTGAAGAGGTACAGGCCCCGTTGCCAATCGTCCAGTTCTCCGAAGCGCGATTGGAAGGGAAGCGTCAGCAGGAATCCGCCCAGAATCTGGACGCCGGTTTGGAGGACCCGCAATTCCTGGATGAGTTCCATCCAGTTGCGGTCCATGCGTTCTTCCGTGGACTCGTTCCTGCCAATCCTTGGAACTTGTTCCTGCTCTGCCATTCGTATGCCTCCGCAGCAATTGGTGGACGCCGGGGGTGTGCCGGACTACGGTCGGACTGTCAGCACCCCTCGAACTTTTCGGGGCCTCAAGCGGATTCCAAGGAGGACAAATGAGTCATGACGAGCACCGGGTCGACCCGGACAGCGAGCCCGGCGGCTACGGTACGCCGACTCCCGAGCAAGAACTCCCAGGCAGTGGCAGCGGAGCCGAAACCCCCGAGCGTCCCGCGCAAGGCGTTCCCGACGTACCGGGCGACGACTTTCCCACACCCAAGGATCCGGATGCCGCTCCACCTGCCGCGGCGACAGGGCAGGAGTCCGGCGAAGGGTAGGTGCGCCAGAGGGCCGTCTCCGCGTCCAGCTGATGAACGCGGGGAACAGCCCCCGTTGACCTGTTGGAAGTCCTCGGATGCGCTCTAAACCGTATGACCCCGACGGTTCGACATGAAGCTCAGCAGCCAACCAATGGCCGCGATAACGAGGAGGACAACACCTACCCACAGCAACCAGCTCAGGGCCTGCGAGAAACCGCCCACAAGAAGAAGAACAATTGCTACTACACCAGCAATGATCAGAAGTGTATTCATGGTCAGCACATTCCTTTCCGGGGAATCTTTGGTGAATCCGGGATTCCCGATTATGCATTCCGGTTTACTTCGATGTGGTTATGCCGGTACCAAGAGGCGTTTCCGCAGCCTCGAAGTGCCTTCGTATCGTTACCAGCCGGCGGGCTTCGTTAGGATATGAAGTTCGCCAGCTGTGAACAGCAACACTCCTCATTGTACTACTAAGCACCCTTATGAAAGGCTTATCGCAGTCGTCACCTGATGATTGGGCAGTTGCCGCAGACGTTTTGCGGCACGTTTTTGGCTCACATGAACGTCCATGAGAGGAACACATGAAAGCGTCACAGCAGCTTGCAGACAACCTTCAAATCGTCCTGACCGACCTCATCGAGCTGCAGCTCCAGGGGAAGCAGGCGCACTGGAACATCGTGGGACCGAACTTCCGCGATCTCCACCTCCAGCTGGACGAGCTCGTCCTGGCAACGCGGCAGTTCGCTGATGACACCGCCGAGCGCATGCGTGCCCTCCACGCCCTGCCGGACGGACGCAGCGCAACCATCGCCAAGGGAACCCGTCTTGAGGAATTCCCGGCCGGGCTGGTGAGCACCAAGAATGCCGTCAAGCTGGTCACCGACCGGGTGGAGCGCGCGGTTCAGACCATGCGCGACGTTCACGACGAGGTTGACGAGGAAGATCCGACGACGGCGGACCTGCTGCACGCGTTCATCGCCCGCCTTGAGCAGCTGGTCTGGATGATCAATGCCGAGATCATGAACGCCGGCGCAGCCGTGACGGACCCGGACGAGGCCTGAGCAAGAAGCCCAACGGCCCAGCAAAGACAAGGCCCAGACCGTGCCACGGCTGAAGAGAAGTGACCTTTCCAAGCCCGGCATCGTCCGCCGAAAGGTTGGAACGGGGTTCAGCTACCGCCATCCCGACGGCAGTTTGGTCAGCAAAGAGGATCGCCAGCGCATCAACGCGCTGGCGATCCCGCCTGCGTGGACCGACGTATGGATCAGCCCCTACGAGCATGGGCACATCCTGGCCACCGGCGTTGATGGTGCCGGGCGCGGCCAGTACATCTACCACCCCCGCTGGCGGGAACGGAAGGACACAGAGAAGTTCATCCGGGCTGCCACCCTGGGCCTGGTCCTGCCAACAGTCCGTCGCAATGTGACGGTCCACCTTCAGGATGAGACCGACCCGAAGCAGCAGACGTTGGCAGCAGCGGTCCGGCTCATGGACCTGGGAGCGCTCCGCGTTGGATCCGAGGTCTACATGAAGCAAAACGGCTCTTACGGACTGACGACGCTTCGATGCCGACACGCCAGGGTGGCAGGGCCGGATGTCTTCCTGAAGTTCCCTGGCAAAAGCGGACATCTGTGGGACACGTCCATTCACGATCCCGCTCTCGCGGCCTTTCTCGAACCCTTGGCGGAGCGTCCAGGGAAGGAGCGGCTGCTTGCCTACCAGGACAACGGAACCTGGGTTAACGTCGACGGGTCCATGATCAATGAATACCTCCGGGGCATTGCCGGAGAGGCATACTCTTCCAAGGATTTCCGGACGTGGAAAGGCACTGCCGCCGCCGCGCTTTGCCTTATCAAATCCGGCCACAAGGGGACTCCCCGCCAGGCCATCACCAGGGCCATCAAGGAAGCGTCGGAGCTTCTGGGCAACACTCCGTCAGTGGCCCGCTCCTCGTACGTGGATCCCCGGATCATCGAGGCGTACCTTTCGGAAGAACTGAAGGACGTGAAGCCCACCGAGGCATCGGTCGCAGCATTCTTGAACAGTTAGACGATTCGCCCCAGGGAGTGGGGCGGAAGCCAAAAGAGCCTGGCGGCACCCATCTCCGGTGCCGCCAGGCTCTTTTCGTATCGCTGAGGGTTTGGGTGTCCCTACTCGGCGTCGTGGTCCGTTTCCAGGATCTTCACCAGGCTGTCCAGTGCTTCGTCCGCACCGTCGCCTTCGGCGCGAAGCACCACCACGTCACCGTGGGAAGCACCCAGGCTCATGAGGGACAGGATGCTGGCCGCGTCCATGGCGTCGTCGGCCGGCTCTCCCTGGCGGGCGATGGTGACGTCGATATCCAGGTCTCCCGCTGCTTCAGCGAAGATGGCTGCCGGACGGGCGTGGAGGCCGACGCGGCTTGCGATGGTGGCTGTACGTTCGGGCATTGGTGCTCCTTTGTGGTGGTGGGTGGCTTCGTGGGAAGTCTAGACGCTGACGGTTGCCGGGGTGGCTTCCGCTTCAACCGGCTTCTTCACGGCCCAGCGCTTGAGGGCGATGACCAGCAGTGCGGTGATGACTACGCCAACAGCGATTGAGAGGAAGAACAGCAGGAAGTTGTCGATCGCGAAGAAGACAAACAGGCCGCCGTGGGGTGCCTTGGACGTAACTCCGAAGGCCATGGACAGTGCACCCGTTACGGCGCCGCCCACCATGCTGGCGGGGATGACGCGCAGGGGGTCGGCTGCGGCGAACGGAATGGCGCCTTCGGAGATGAACGAGGCACCCAAGAGCCAGGCCGCCTTGCCGTTTTCGCGCTCGGCAAGGGAGAACAGCTTCTTGTCCAGCACAGTTGCCAGGGCCATGGCCAGCGGCGGAACCATGCCTGCTGCCATGACGGCTGCCATGATCTGCCACGGAGCCTGGTTGGAGACGCTCGCGGCGCCAAGGCCGGCAACAGCAAAGGCGTAAGCGACCTTGTTGACCGGACCGCCGAGGTCGAAGCACATCATGAGACCCAGGATGATGCCGAGGACGATTGCTCCCGCGCCGGTGAGGCTGGAGAGTCCGGCATTGAGGGCGTTGGTGAGTGCCACGATGGGGGCGCCCAGGATCAGGAACATCAAACCGGAGGCAACCAGGGACGCCAGCAGCGGGATAATCACCACGGGCATCAGGCCGCGAAGCCAGCGTGGGACATCGAGCTTGCCGATCTGGTAAGCGACGTAGCCTGCCAGGAGACCGCCGACAATACCGCCCAGGAAGCCTGCGCCCATGAACCCGGACACCGCACCGGCCACGAAGCCGGGCGCGATACCGGGACGGTCCGCGATGGCGTAGGCGATGTAGCCGGCCAGCGCCGGAACGAGGAACCCGAGGGAGAGGGCGCCGATCTTGAACAGGACAGCGCCGAGGTAGGCGCCCAGCGGGCCCCAAGCGTTGTCCGGGAACTCGGTGGGCAGGTTGAAGATGCTGTTCTCGACAACGATCTTGTCCGCAAAGCTGGTGATCAGGTAGCCGCCCATCAGGAAGCCAAGGGCGATCAGGAGACCACCACCGGCCACGAACGGAATCATGTAGCTGACACCGGTGAGGAGGGCGCGCTTGAGCTTCTGGCCGATGTGCTCACCCTTTTCCTCTTCGGCACGCTCCGCCTGCTCTTCGGCACCGAAGTGTGGGACGCGGCGCGCATGCGGGTCCTCGGCGGCGGCAAGGGCTTCCTGGACCATCTTGGCGGGCTCGTCAATGCCTCGCTTGACCGGCGCGTTGATCACCGGCTTGCCGGCGAAGCGCTCCTTGCCGCGAACGTCGACGTCGACGGCGAAAATCACCGCGTCCGCTGCCGCAATCACGGCCGGGTCCAGAGGCTTGGCGCCGGAGGAACCCTGCGTTTCGACCTGCAGGTCAACGCCCATTTCCTGTGCTGCGGCAACCAGGGAATCAGCTGCCATATAGGTGTGCGCGATGCCGGTGGGGCAAGCGGTCACTGCCACGATGCGCTTGGGTGCGGCAGCCGCCGTCGTGCTCGCTGCGGGAGCCGCTTCAGGGGCAGGTGCCGCGTGCGCAGCAGGCTTGTCCGCCAGGGCGCCATCTACCAGCTCCACGATCTCCTGTTCGGAGGATGCTGCGCGCAGCGCTGCCGTGAAGTCCTTTTTGATGAGGGAACGGGCCAGCTTGGAGAGCAGCTTCAGGTGCTCCTGGTCCGCGCCGTCCGGGGCTGCGATGAAGAAGATGAGGTCCGCCGGGCCGTCCTTGGCGCCGAAATCCACCTTGTGCGACAAGCGGGCCATGGCCAGGGCGGGCTCAGCTACAGCGGCGGAGCGGCAGTGCGGGATGGCGATGCCACCGGGGACGCCGGTAGCGGTCTTCTGCTCGCGGGCGAAGGCGTCGGCGAACAGGCCTTCGACCTCGGTGGCACGGCCAGCGGCGGCAACTTTGCCGGCCAGGACGCGGATGACGTCGGCAGGGGAGTCGCCCAGGTTCTGGTCGAGGGTGACCAATTGGGGTGTGATCAGCTGGGTCACTGTTAGTCCTTCTGGAGGGCCGTGATGGTTACGGCGTCGGGGGCTGTCTGGTGGACTGCCGGGACAGTGGAGCCCGGCAGCGAAGCGGCAGCGGCACCATGTGCCACGGCTTGACGGAGGCAGTCCTGTGCGGAACCGCCCTGGGTTGCGGCCAGCAGGTAGCCGGCCAGGGAGGAATCCCCGGCGCCTACAGTGCTGACCGCTTTGATTGGCGGATGCGTGGCAAGCCACGCTCCGTCTGCGGTCACCAGGACTGCGCCCTTTGACCCCAGAGTTGCGAGAACGGCACCCACACCGCTGGCGACGACGGCGGCAGCAGCTTCGGCGGCTTTGGCCGGGTCTGCTTCCAGTTGCTCAGCTGTGGAGACGTTCGTGAAACCGGCAGCGGCGGCAAGCTCTGCGAGCTCTTCCGCGTTCGGCTTGAGGAGGTCCGGTTTTCCCAGGGCATCGCCCTCCAGGGCCGCCGCCAGCGGGGCTCCGGAGGAGTCGATGGCGATGCCGGGAGCAGCCGTTCCATCCGCGGCCGACCGGAGCCGGCGTGCGATTGTGGCGTAAAAGTCCGCAGGTACTCCTGGTGGGAGTGAGCCTGCGAGAACAACCCAGCTGGCGCCACGGGAGCGCTCCAGCAACAGCCCGATCAGGGCCTCCTGCTGTTCACCGCTCAGCTCCGGGCCGGGTTCGTTGATCTTGGTGGTGACGCCATCCGGTTCGGTGAGCGTGACATTGCTGCGCAGCGCCTGACCGATGGGCAGGGCCGCAAACGGCACGCCGCCGTCGTGCAGTCCGGCGAGGACGGGATCAGCATCCGCGCCCGGCAGGACTGCCAGCGTTTCGAGGCCGGAGGCCACGAGTGCCCGCGACACGTTGACGCCCTTTCCACCGGATTCCTGATGGACGGCGACGGCGCGTTGCACCTCGCCGCGGGCCAGGGCGCCGGGGAGTTCGACGGTGCGGTCCAGGCTCGGGTTGGCCGTGAGGGTGACGATCATGCGACCACCACGTCTACGCCGGCGTCGGCCAAAGCCGCCGAGAGTTCAGCCGATGGCTGCTGGTCAGTAATCAAGGTGTCAACATCCTTCAAGGTGGCGAACTGGACCAGGGTTTCGGCATCCAGCTTGGACGAATCGGCCAGGGCCACAACGCGGCGGGCTGACTTGACGAAGGCCGCCTTTACGGCGGCTTCCTCGGGATCGGGCGTGCTCAGCCCGAAGACGGGGTGGATCCCGTTGGTGCCTACGAACGCGATGTCCGGCCGGAGCCGGTAGGCGGCTTCGACTGTGGACTGCCCGACGGCGGCCTGGGTCAGTCCGCGGACACGACCCCCGAGGATCTGGAGCGCGACGCCCTGAGTTGAGGAGAGCTTGCCGGCAATGGGGATGGCGTGGGTGATCACCACCAGCTCTTCCGTGCTGTTGGCCGAAGGGGTCCGCTGGGCCAGCAGTTCGGCGAGGGTCTCCGTCGTGGAGCCGGCGTCAAGGAGGATGCTGCCCGTGGTGGGCTCGGGAATCAGGGCGAGGGCGGCGCTTGCGATGCGGAGCTTTTCGGCCTGGCGCTGTACGGCTCGCTCGAGGATGCTTTCCTCACGGGTGCTGAGGCGGTCGGAGGGCACGGCGCCGCCGTGGACCCTCCGGAGGTTTCCGGAGACTTCAAGGGCTGCGAGATCGCGGCGGATGGTCTCAGTGGTGATGCTGAAACGATCGGCGAGGTCGGTCACGCTCACCCGTCCGCGCTCTGCGACGAGTGCGGAGATCAGTTGTTGGCGTTCTTCAGCGAACACTTACCCTCCATTGCGGTAAAGCCGGATTTTCGATGCAGCCACTTGCGTGATTGCTGTCACAACGATGTGGAATTGATTGACTCTATCTTTGTTTGTGTTGGTAAGTCAATAGAAACCAACATAAACACAGATTGCTGCTGCGGTGCGCAACGGTATCCGGGCATGAAAAAGGGCATGTCGCGCTCCCTGTAGCGCGACATGCCCTCGTATCGGATCCTGACTGGGGGAATTCTGCCGGGATCCGGTCCTTGGGGTGCGAACCGTCCTAGGTGGACGGCGGGTTCCCCGGTCCTGGGCTGCCCGTTCCTGGGCTGTCCTGTCCTGGGCCGCCCGGCCTTGCGGGCGGCGGGACAGCCGGGTCCGGGGTGGGTTCCGGGACGGGCGGCGGGCCTGGTTCAGGCAAAGGAACCGGCTCGGGAGTCGGCCCGGGTCCGCGAGGCGGGGTGGGTTGGCCCGGGTCCGGAAAACCGCTCTCCATCAAGCACTCTTTTTCCGGGGCAAGTGGGCCGGCCTGAGACTTTCCGGGGCGCTGGACGGGTACCGGCTGGAGTCCCATCCGGAGCTCCTGTAGTCGATGGGCAGGTTGTCCGGATCCGGAGGATCGGGCAGCTTGTGCCTGCCGGACTGTCCATACCGGCCAAGGCTCCGCGCCTTGCTGGATGATTCCCTCTTATGTGATTCCGCGTGCATGCTGTCCCTTTCGGTAGCTCCAGAACTACTGCTGCTCTCCATGGCCGCACCGTTGCGGTCAGTCGGGAATTTCCATCCGGAAGCCGCAATGGCATCCAAGGATTCGCGTGTTGATGAGGACCTCGTACATCCGCAGCTGGCCCCCGGGCTTCAACACCAAAGGGGTTTGTATCCTCCGAAGTTCGCAACTGCTGGTCTTCATGGGTTCGCCGCAGTGAAGATACTGACCGCCGAACTGAAGTACGCCTTGGGTGATGCCGGGCCGGTTGAGTACTGCAGCTACCCGTTGGACCGAGGCAATCTGCTGGTAGGAGTACCGGCAGGCGTGACACTCATATGCCACGTCCACCATGTTGGGCGCCGGTGGATAGTGGGATTGGATCGAATTCACCAAAAGATGCTTGTCAGTATTGCACCGGGCGCACCAAAGGGGCTCGTCAGGCGGTTGGTGGGCTTCGTCCGGAACTCTGGACGCTGGCTGGGCCGGCATGGGTCTGTACCTCGGCATCAAAAATGCGGGTAGCCCGTCTGCATGAGCCGTAAAGCCTGTCCTGGGAATGCGGGACTGTAGGTAGATTGTGCACATAGGTGCACCGCATATGCAAGGATTCTGATGTCATTCCCTGAAGGGGTGACGGGGAGCTTCCCCCCGACCGTAAACTAAGGCATGGACGAAATGAACGTTGAATTGGCGCTGCCTGAACCGGCCTCGGCGCCCGACGATATTTCGGTACCTGAACGGCTTCAGGACCTTGTTATTGACAGCGAGGATGTCGGTGGATTCCTCGGAGATCTCGCTGTGTTTTCAGCCGCGGCAGTATCGGCAGCCGTAGGCCTGAACGTGCATTGCGGCATCACCCTGAGCCGGCGAAGGCGTACGGCCACAGTGGCGGGCAGTACCCATGAAGCCAGGCTGATCGACGAAGTCCAGCAGGCATACGGTGATGGTCCCTGCCTCGAGGCGATGCGGACGCACTCCACCGTGCACGTGCCCGATACGTCCACCGAGTTGCGTTGGCCGGACTACTGCAAGGTGATCGCGGACCGTGGCCATCTTTCCGCCCTCTGCGTTCCCTTGGAGCTGGATGAAGGGGCTACCGCCGCCCTGAACTTTTTCGCTCCGCAGGCCGGCGCCTTCAGTGATGCCATCATTAAGGAATGCGAGCTGTACGCCAGCCAGGCGGAGCGCTCGCTGCGCCTCGCTGTCCGGATCGGTGTGAAGCAGCAGCACGCCGACGACCTCAAGGACGCGATGCAATCGCGGACCGTTATCGACCTGGCCTGCGGCATTATCATGGGGCAAAACCGCTGCACCCAGGACGAGGCGTTCCAGATCCTCAAGAAAGCTTCCAGCAGCCGGAACCAGAAGCTGCGCGACGTTGCCGAGGGGCTGGTCAAGAACGTGGCCAAGGAGTCGCCGGTCGCCCATTTCGAGCCTTGATGCGCTTCCACCGCAGGCCCTTGGCCAGTCCGTGACTTGTGACCCACGCCACTGGTGAACTACATTTTAGGTGGGTTAAGCAGATAGCCTTTGGAGCCTCATGACGTGGTGCCATCCCGAATGGCCCAAAAACTGCACTCTCAGCCGAGGTCACTATCGACCGGCTGGCAGCTTCAACGCATGCTGGCTCCTTGTAGTAGCAAAGGAGAACGGCAATGACGCTTGGATCCCTTCCTGTCCCTAAACCTTCACAAGGGTCGATGACTGTGCCCCCTGTGACCGAAGCACGGCCGTGGTGCACAGCATGCGCCACGGATTCCTACATTTTCGTGGAGACGGTGGTGGAGTCAGAACCACACCAGTCGGAAGTGGTCGACGTCAGCTACACCTGCAGCGAATGCGATACGTTCTATGCCCACCCCGTCCGCTTGGCGACGCTGGTGCCGGCAATTCAACAGGAGTTTCTTTCCACCGCCGCAGCAGGGCTGTGGTTCAGTTGCACCCACTGCGGCGATCCCATGACACTGGGCCGGCCTGCTGAACACGTGATTGAGGCTCCCCGGAGCACGGACGATCCTGAAGGTCCGAATCTTCTTGAGGTGTACTTGCAGACCCAGGTGCTGCATTGCCGTTGCGGTTTCCAAATGGAGGTTCCACGCCACATTGGATAACCGCCGCTTCTGACTAATCCAGGGTGGGAGGGGTGATCGTGCGTACGTTTGGGGTGGAGGAGGAACTGCTGATCGCCGATCCTTCGGACGGTATGCCCTTGGCCATGGCGGCGGAGATCCTGGACGTGGCGGCGGCACAGAACGGGGATGCCACGGATGATGCCGCGTCGCTGAAATCAGAATTCAAGCAGGAGCAAATCGAAGTCAACTCCCGCCCGTGCCGCACGGCGGCCGAACTCAGGGCTGAGATCCGTGCCGGACGATCCTTGTCCGACAAGGCAGCAAGAACGCTGGGCGCAAGGGTGGCGGCCTTGGCCACCCCGCCTGTTTTTCATGCGACACCCACTGCGGGAAACAAGCGGTACGCGGCCATGGGTACGGAGTTTGGCCTGATTTCACGCGAGCAACTCACATGTGGCTTCCACGTCCATGTGTCCATCGAGTCAGCTGAGGAGGGTGTTGCGGTCCTGGACCGCATGCGTCACTGGCTGCCCGTCCTGCTGGCGTTGAGCGCCAATTCGCCCTTCTGGATGGGAGCAGACACCGGCTTCGCGAGCTACCGCACCCAGATCTGGAACCGCTGGCCCACTGCCGGCCCCATGGATGTCTTCGGCTCGGGCGACGGTTACCGGAACGTGCTTGAGTCGCTCCTGGGCACCGGCGTTCCCATGGACGAAGGCATGATCTACTTCGATGCCCGCTTGTCCCGGGGCCATCCCACCGTTGAGCTCAGGATCGCCGACGTGTGCCTTTACGCCGAGGACGCGCTCACTCTGGCTGTCATCGCGCGTGCATTGGTGGAGACTTCGGCGGCTGAGTGGCGGCGCGGCGAGCCGCCGTCGAGCGTTTTGACCCATGTGATCCGCATGGCCAACTGGAAAGCCAGCCGCTTCGGCATCAACCGCGAACTCCTGCACCCGCTGGAGCAGACCCCCGTTGCCGCTCCGGAGGTTGCCGGCGCGTTGCTGCGCCACATCAGGCCGGCACTGACCAAAGCCGGGGACCTGGCTGCCGCCCGGGCCGGTGTGGCCACCATCCTCCGCCGCGGTTCAGGTGAGCGGCTGCAGCGCCAGGCCTATGCGCGGCGCAAGCGGCTGTCCGATGTCGTGTCCGCCGCGATCGCGTCCACGCACCAGGACGGGGAACTTTCCGACGCCGGCCTGCTGAGCCTTTGACGACGATAAGGTTCGACGACGGCGGCCCCGTGAGCCGCCGTCGTCGAACCTTTTAATTCGGGTCAGGGCGGTTAGCCCTGGTTGATGCGGATCATGTTGCCGGAGGGATCGCGGAACGCGCAGTCGCGCGGTCCCCACGGCTGGTCGATGGGCTCTTGGAGGACTTCTGCTCCGGAGGCACGGAGCTTTTCGAACGTGCCGTCGAGGTCGTCCGTGCTGAACACGAGCATCGGCATGACGCCTTTGGTGAGCAGTTCCTGGATGGCGTCGCCGTCGGCCTGGGAGCGGCCGGCATGCGGTGGGGAGAGAACGAGTTCGAGGTCCGGCTGGGCGTCGCTGCCCAGGGTCACCCAGCGCTGGCCGTCGGAGCCGACATCGTTGCGGACCTCCAGGCCAAGGGCGTCGCGATAGAAGGCGAGCGACTCATCTACGTCGTTGACAGTGACGTGTGCGTACTTCAATGAAATGTTCATGAATCCCACGCTATTGCAGCTGTGACGTGGGCGCTTCTTCGATCCTGCTCAGGTTGTTGCTGCCTTTTCTGTCCGGGCGTGTGTGCTGCTTTGCGATGCAGTTGGGCATGGCCTTGACCGCTTGGTGCTCCCGGGCACGGTACTCGCTGGGTGTGATTCCCACGATTTCGGTAAAGCGGCTGCTGAAGGAACCCAAGGACGTACAGCCCACCTCCATGCAGGCGTCGGTCACGCTGGTTCCCGCGCGCAGGAGGGCCATGGCCCGCTCGATCCGCCGCGTCATCAGGTAGTTGTAGGGCGATTCCCCGTAGGCGGCCTTGAATTGGCGGGAGAAGTGGGCTGGGGACATGAGGGCGCCGGCCGCCATGGTGGGCACATCCAAAGGACGCGCGTACTCGCGGTCTATGAAATCGCGGGCGCGCCGCAGATGGGCCAGGTTGGCCAATTCCTGCGGAGTCATGGCGTCAGTCTACTAGGCTCATGCCCATGGATTCAGTGGTCTGGTCAAAGCCCGAAAACCAGCGCAAAGGCACCCCGCTGCTTGTGATGCTTCATGGTTACGGCACCAGTGAACAGCGCATGGTCGACCTTTTTGACCGCCTGCCGTCGGCTTTCACCTGTGCTGCTCTGCGCGGACCGAAAGCTATAGGTGACCACTACGGCTGGTTCCTGCTGGACTACTTCCTCACCAACGACTTTGCCGACGTGATCACGTCCACCAACGCAGTGTTCGACTGGATCAATTCCGTGAAGGACAACCACAGCAGTGTCAGCTTGCTGGGCTATTCGCAGGGCATGGCCATGGCCAGCACCCTGCTGCGTCTGCGTCCCGAGTCCTTTAAGGCCACCGTGGGCTTGTCCGGGTTCGTCCTGGACAATGACCTCCTGGCCCTGAGTGAGTCGTTCGACACTCCGCCGCCGTTCTTCTGGGGAAGGGACAAGGCGGACCCTGTCATCAATGAGGACGCAATCGCCCATACGGAGGAGTGGTTGAACGCGAATACGGCCCTGACGGCGCGGACCTACCCAGGGATGGGGCACAGGATCGAGCCGGCGGAACTTGTAGATGTCAGTGCGTTCCTCAAGTTCTACGTGCTGGGTTAGCGACGGATTAGAAGGGATTCCCGTCCCGTAATCAAACCCATGGTGAGATTCGCGTCACATTTTTGCATTCAGCCGCACTCTATTGAATGACAAAATTGTAAGCGCTTACACTTTTGGCTGTTGTCCCGCTTCGGGACGTATGCCAAGGCGTCAGGCGGGAATGGAAAGGGTTGAGGCCGTGTTGCATGGTTAGGACTGACAGGGTGACAATCCAGGACGTGGCCGTCCTGTCCGGTTTGTCGATTTGCACCGTGTCCCGGGCACTCAGGAAGCTCCCCAACGTTTCCGAAAAGGCCCAGTTGAGGGTGGCCGAAGCCGCAAGCAAACTAGGCTACAAAGCCTCGGCTGCTGCCTCCAGATTGGCCGGCGGAAGTACAGGTTCCGTAGCCATCGTTGCACCCACCGCCACGTCGTGGTTCTTCGCCCAAACCGTGGAAGCCGCGGAGGAAGTCCTGGGTGACAGCGGGTACGACACGGTCCTGATCAGCCTCCGGAACAAAGACAGTGTCCGCAGGCAGTTCTTCGGGAACCTGGAAAACCTCGCCCAAAGGGTGGACGGGCTGCTGTTGCTCAATATTGACCCCGACCCCGAAGAGATGGAAGCGTTGGAAGCCTGCGGACTGGCGGTGGCCAGCGTAGGCATGCGAAATGTTCCGTGGGACAATGTAGGTATCGATGACGAACACGCGGCCTGGCAGGCAACCCAACACCTGCTGGACCTGGGCCATTGGGATCTGGCGGTTCTCTCGAGTGCTGAACCCGTTCTGAACGACGTCCCAAGATTCCGTGGCTTCCGCCGTGCGCTGGATGAACACCACCTCACCGTCCACCCGGACCTTGTGGTCTCCTGTGATCCCAGCATCGACGACGGACGACGCGCCATGGCTGAGCTCATCACGCGTGGTGCCCGGCCCACGGCGGTGTTCGCCCATTGCGACGAGGCTGCGTTCGGCGCCATGACCGCGCTGCGCGAGTACGGTTTGTCCGTGCCGAAGAATGTGTCCGTGATCGGGATAGACAACCATCCCATGAGCGGGTTCCTCGGCCTCAGCACCGTGGCGCAACCGGTCGCCGACCAAGGCGCCTTCGCAGCGAACCTGCTGTGTGACCGACTCCTGAATAACGAACCCTCCCATCAACCCTCGAACCACTTGCTCGATACCAAGCTCATCGAACGCAAAACCACGCGCCACAAGCGCTGAACGGAACCATGCACATGACTGATCTTCGTAATGCCTGGACAGGCGCCTCAGCCCTTTTGTTCGACCTCGACGGCGTGCTGACGCCCACTGCAGTAGTGCACGAGCAAGCGTGGCAGGAACTGTTCGACGGCTACCTGTCCGGAATCGGGCACCTTGATGGCTACCAGGAGAGCGACTACTTCGACCACATCGACGGCAAGCCACGCTTCGATGGCGTCCGGGACTTCCTGGCCTCCCGTGGCATCGCGCTGCCGGAAGGTCCAATCGACGACGCGCCCACGAACCAGACAGTCCAGGGCCTGGGTAACCGCAAGAACGCGATCTTCAATGAGATCGTGGACACTCGAGGCGTCGAGCCGTACGAAGGATCCGTCAAATTCATCAACGCGGCCCTGGAACGGGGACTCAAAGTCGCCGTTGTTTCCTCCTCCCGGAACGCCCCAGCGGTGCTGAAGGCCGCTGGATTGGACCACCACTTCGAGGTGGTCGTCGACGGCCAGGTGGCCGCCGCCGTCGGACTTCCCGGCAAACCGGACCCCGCCACCTATGTGTACGCCGCCGGGCTCCTTGGGCTGCCTGTGGAGGAATGCATCGTGGTGGAAGACGCCGTGTCCGGGGTGCAGGCCGGCGCGGGGGCTCCGTTTCATGCCGTGATCGGCGTTGACCGCGGAGCAGGCCGGCAAACCCTGCTGGACGCAGGCGCCACGCTCGTGGTCGATGACCTCTACGAACTTCTCTGACCCTACTTTTTTCGAAGGATTTCAACCGCCCATGGCACTCATCAGCTCCGATCGGCTGCGTTTCCCCTGCGAGCCCTGGAAGCTTGTGGAAAACATCCACGTTCCCGGTGACGAGGGAACTTTGGAAACGCTGTTTGCGCTTGGCAACGGCCATCTTGGCATCCGTGGTTCACATTCCACGGCCGGAGACGGGGAACTTCCCGGCACGTTCATCAATGGCTTCCATGAAATCTGGGACATCAAGCACGCCGAGAACGCCTACGGCTTTGCCAGGACGGGCCAGCGGATCGTCTACGTTCCGGATGCCAACAACTTCACGGTTTCCATCGACGGCGAAGCCCTGAGCCTGGCCGAGTCCACGGTGCTGGACTACCACCGCAGCGTGGACTTCTCCACGGGCATCTACGAGGAACGCATCGTGTGGTCCTGCCGCTCGGGGGCTACGGTCACCACTGTTGAGCGCCGCGCTGTTGGGTTCGATTCCCGCGGGTGTCTTGGCCTGGAACTGTCCTTGTCCGCGGACCGTGACGTGTCCGCTGACATCACCTCCGGCGTCGTAAACCGCCAGGACCAGCCTGTGGAGGACCACTCGGTCCACGACCCGCGGCGTTCCGGCCGGCACGCGGGCCGGGTACTTCTCCCACTTCACCTGCACGGCGCCGATGGTTCGCTGCGCCTTGCCTGGGAAACCTCGGAGTCCCGCCAGCGCGTAGCCATGGCTGTCGACCACTGGATTTCTGCCGAGGGCCAGCCGTTCGAGACGCTGGTGGCCGAGGACGAATCATCCGTCCGTTATGTCTTGGCCATCCACGACGGCGACACTTTCCGTCTCGAGAAGTCGGTCAGTTACGTTGTGGCCGGCTCTTCTGACGCGGAAGACCGGGGCGAAAGACTGGCCGCGGACGCAGAAGCCAACTTGGTGCCGTTCCCGGAGATCCTTGCGCAGAGCAAGGCACATTACGACGAGTACTGGACCACGGCCGATGTCTCGATCGGCGGTCAGCCGGAGATGCAGCAGGCAGTTCGATGGAGCCTCTTCCAACTCGCGCAGGCCACCGCCCGTGCCGGAGTGGCCGGCATTCCCGCAAAGGGCGTGAGCGGTTCAGGCTATGAAGGCCACTATTTCTGGGATCAAGAGGTCTACCTCCTGCCTTACCTGACGTACACCAACCCGTGTGGTGCCAGGAAGGTCCTCGAATCACGGCATGCGATGCTTCCGGATGCCAGGGTGCGTGCCAAGGAACTCAGTGTGGACGGCGCGTTGTTCCCGTGGCGCACCATCAACGGCCTGGAAGCCAGCGCCTACTACGCGGCCGGCACAGCACAGTTCCACATTGCCGCAGCCATCGCTTTTGCTGCCAACCGTTACCAGTGGGCCAGCGGCGATGAGACATTCAGCGCAGAGCTCGGTGCCGACCTGTTGATCGAGACCGCCCGCATGTGGGCTTCCTTGGGCTTCTTCGGCAAGGACGGCATGTTCCACATCCACGGCGTCACCGGGCCCGACGAATACACGGCTGTGGTCAACGACAACCTCTACACCAACGTCATGGCACGCTTTAACCTCCGGGCGGCAGCCGCGCTGGAGCATGAGGGCATCGCCGAAACCGAGCGCATGGTCTGGAGGCAGGCCGCCGAACGGATGTCGCTTCCCTATGATCCCCACCTTCAAGTGTTCAGCCAGGACAACGACTTCATGACGCTGGAACCCTGGGACTGGAACACGCCCAAGTCCAAGTACCCGCTGCTGCTGAACTTCCACCCGTTGGTGATCTACCGGCACCAGGTCCTCAAGCAGGCTGACACGGTGCTGGCGATGTTCCTTCAGTGGCAGGACTTCACCGCCGAGGAAAAGCAGCGCGCCTTCGACTTCTACGATCCCATCACCACAGGGGACTCCACTCTGTCCGCGTGTGTCCAGGGAATCATGGCAGCCGAGGTTGGCTACGGCGATGTTGCTCTGAAACACTTCACCGAGGCATTGTTCATCGACCTCGACAACTCCCATGGCAACACCATCGATGGCGTCCACATTGCCTCCACTGGCGGCATTTGGAGTTCCCTGGTGTGCGGTTTCGCCGGTATGCGCGACCAAGGCGATGTCCTGCGTTTCGACCCCCGGCTGCCCGCTGAATGGGAGGGGCTGTCCTTTAAGCTCAAAGTCCAGGGACGACTGCTCGCCGTGGACCTGGCGCAAGGGTCCATTGGACTCACCCTCGTGGGAGGGCCCGGTTACAGCGACCGGCCGCTGCTGTTGAAGGTGCGGGACTCCGACGTCACCGTCGGTGCGGAGACCGTCACTGTGGCGCTGGACGATGTTCCGGTGCCTCCGCCGTCGATCTTCCCCAGCGTCTTCCCGACGGCGGGACTTCCGATCATCCGTTAGTCGACTTACGTGGCCCGCGAGGTGTGGTCCTCAATCAGGCCGCTCGCCGCGATCTCCCGCAGCGAGTAGATGGCCATGGCTGCTGACTTCCGGTCCCGGAAGCAGACGGAGAGGGCAAGTTCCGTCCCGTCATCATCGACGAGCCGGACACGGCAATCTCCGTCTGCTTCTTCGAACAATTCGAAGTGCCCGGCCACCTAGGCGACCCCCTTGCGGGCGGCAGCCGCCGCTGCTTCTTTTGCCGGCGGCTGCGTGTGGTCTTCCTGGGTTCGTCGCCGGTCCAACTCGCTGTTGATCAATTCCAGGAGCGCTTGGGCTGGTTCGGAAAGGTGGTGGGTGTCCGGGGAGCCCAACTGGTCGCAATGCAAGAGCACGTGGCGGATCCGCTCGAGTTCGCGTGAAGGTACCAAGGGCCAGCGGTGAAACAGTTGCCTCACGGCCAAGGCCCCCAGCAGGGCGTCGGGTTTGTTGGCTGCGCTGTGCCTTCCCTGGGGAACTGCTGCTCTTCGTCGAGCTACAGAAGCGGCGGAAGCTGCTGCCCCATGAATTTGCACAATGGTGGCTTTGGGGGGATTGGGGGCCATCAGGACCTCCCTGTTTGAAGCGAAGGAAGCCGGCTGCGTGACTTAAATGTAGCTTACAGAATGTGAGTTATGTCATGTCAATCGTTACGCCAGGTTGCCGGCATCATGGATTACCCTGCGGCACGGAACCTGCGATAGTGGCAGGATGACCGACCAGCAGGAGTTGTGGGACGAGGAAACCGCCCAACGCTACGACACTCCGGGAGAGGGCATGTTCTCCCCGGCAGTTCTAGGTCCTACCGTGCAGTTCCTGTCAGAACTTGCGGGCGGGGGCGCCGCCGTCGAGTTTGCCATAGGTACCGGTCGGGTGGCCGTGCCTCTCTCCGAAGCCGGTGTCGCGGTGAGCGGAATCGAACTTTCCCATGCCATGATCCGGCGCCTTCGAACGAAAGTAGACCATCAAACCATCCCCGTGGTCCAAGGTGACATGGCAGAGGCGCGGATCCCGGGGGAATTCACGCTGGCTTATCTGGTGTTCAACACCATTGCGAATCTACTGACCCAAGAGGAGCAAGTCCGTTGCTTCCAGAACGCGGCACGGCATTTGGCACCCGGTGGCTGCTTCGTTATTGAGCTTTGGGTGCCGCAGCTGCGCTCGCTGCCGCAGGGACACAAAGCAACGGTGGAAGTGAGCCAGCCAGGGTACCTGTTGGTGGATACCTATGACGTTCTTCGCCAGCACGTTGTCTCGCACCACGTCCAGTTCGAGGAAGACCTTTCCAGCCGGGTGGCGCGGATAGGCCGGACGCCGCACCGCTATGTCTGGCCCAGCGAATTGGACCTCATGGCCAGGTTGGCGGGGTTCCACGTGGAAGCCCGTTGGGCGGACTGGGACCGGAGCGAATTTACGGCTGAATCGCGCAGCCATGTATCGGTGTACCGGCTTAATGATCGCTGAAGCCAGGGCGGACCTGCCGGGTTCTTAGACGCGTGAGAGGTCCCGACTGTCTTCCGCATCGCGCTGGCGGCCGGGCAGTGGTGGGGCTGTGGACTGGTAGTCGTGCCCGGTGGGGGTTTGGAGTGTAAGGGTGTGGCGGGTGTTCGTGCCTGGTTCGCCGGGGGTGGTGGTCCAGCCGGGGATTTCTTTGCTGTGGTTGCAGGCTTCGCATAGCCCGGCGCCGTTTTCCAAGGTGGTGGGTCCGCCCTGGTGCCAAGGGATGATGTGGTCGGTGTGGCGGATGGGCGCGTCGCAGTAAGGGGTCCGGCAGGTGTGGTCGCGGGTTTCGATGAAGCGTCTGAGCCTCGGTGGGAAGAGCCTGGCTTTGGAGTCGGTGCTGATCAGGTCCCCGGTGGCCGGTGCGGTGTAGAGCCGGCGCAGCCACAGACTGTACTCAGAGTCCACTGCGGGCTTTTCCCCTCCCGCCGTCGCCTGGGCGGGGTTTGTCAGTTCCCTTGCCCACTGGGCCGGGACGATGCCATAGCCCTGGAGTCGGGCCGGTTCACTGTCGCCGTGGAACAACGTACGGTCGGTCATGACGAGCTGAAGCTCAACCCCGTTGATTCCGCCGGCTTTGCCGGTCAGACGCTCAACGAGAGTGTCGGCCATGACCTGGCCACGGGAACGTTCCACGGCACCGGGCCGCGACCGGGCCGTGTCCGCAGCCTTGGACAAGGCCGCAAACACCGCCACGCCTTGGGCCACCGGAAGCAGCGCGGTCAGGACGGTCATGGTGTCCGGGGCGGGCCGCAGACTTACCGTCCGGTCCGACACGGCACGGCCCGCGCGTTGAGCGACAGTCCGCGGGTCCCGCCGGTACGCGGCGGCCCTCGCGGCGGCGACAATGACCTTATCCCCGGCTCCTTCGAACGTCCCGGTGTCAGCTGCAAGTTCGGCATCGACGCCGGCACGGTCCTCGACCGAAAGACACGCTGTCTCGCGCGCCAGCAACGTGGCCCGCCACTCACTCAACTGACCCGACTCCAGGGCAGCCATGGTGTGCGGCATCTCCGCCACCAACGCCTTGGCCAACCCGAACAGCCGGGCACCGCGGTTCGGGGACTCCCGGCGCGCCAACGCCACCTCCGCCCCGACGCCCCGGCCCTGCTCCGCCGCGGGAACACCCCGCGCGGCCTCGCTGGCGCGCTGGGCTGTATCAAAAGCAACAGCCACCCTGGCCTGCAACCCACAGATCGCAGATTTCAAAGCCTCCAACTCTCGAAGCTGGGCTATCAGCTCCCCGGTATCGGCGCTCAAGGGAAACGAACCGATGGCAACGATGCAATCAGCTACATCAGACAGGGGCGCGCCAGTTCTTTTCGTCTCCCCAAGGTGTATCTGCTCCATGCCCCAACTCTTCCAACCAACAACAGCACCCAAAAGGCACCAACCGCCCTATGTGGAAAAGCCAGCCAATCCCTAGGCCGCAGCCAACACCACCCGCGCCCGCACCGTGATCGTGGCACCCAGGACCAGGGCGGCAGCGACGGCAGCCGCGATCGCCGTCGGGAATGACTCGGGGGCGTCGGAGCTGCGGCCAACGGTGATCCACACCAGACCCCATGCGATGGCAGCGGCCAATGCGAGCCTGCCGTGGCCTTTGACGGCCAAAGCCACACCAATCAGCGCCACCACCACCAGCACGGCGACCGACCACACCTCGGGCCGCAGGCCGAGGCCGGAGAAACCAAAGGCCTTCAACGCCGACGCAATATTGGCGCAAACAGCCACACTGGTCCAGCCGAGGTAGAGCCCCAGGGTTCCGTCCACCACCACAGCTTCAACCCACGAGTAAGAGCGCGTCTGGCTGTACCGCAGAAAGGCCAGGACCAACGTCACCAGAAGTGCCAGAATCACCAGAACGCTGACAAGAAGCCAACCAGCTTGGACGGACAGGATCCACGCGGCGTTGAGGATCATGGACGCGGCAACGACCCAGCCCAGGGCGCGCTGCCGGGAATTTGAGCGCTGCGATGGCAGCCACTGCCACACGGTGTACCCAATGAGCCCTGCGTACACCACGGACCAGATCGAGAAGGCGGGCGTAGCCGGTGCGAGAAGGGTGGAGTCGGCTGCCAAGGCGCCGCCTGCGGCCTGCGCAATGGGCGTCCCACCAAAGACGCCGACGCCGATCATCGAGCCAACGATGCAGACAACCAGGCTGGCTGTCACAGTGATTTGCCGCCTGATATCAGGGCTTCCGGTTGCCATGTGATTAGCCTCTTTCCTTCTCGGATGTGCGGTTTCATGCATTCACGGGGGTCCGTGACTTACTATCAAATTGCTAGTGAAGCGAGCTTTACGCTTATCGAAGGAACATCGGATGGATACGGAAGGCCACGCAAGGGGCTATTGGTACGGAAAAGACCCTGGACAGAAGGCCATCGCCATCGATGTCCTGAACGCACTGAGGGATTACCGGGCCTCCGAACAAGCGATGCGCCGCCGGACACGTTCCTCCATGGGGATGGGCGAGAAAGACTTGCTGGCACTGCGGTACCTGTTTGAGGCAGAAGCTGCCGGCAAGGTAATGAAGCCGAAGGACTTGGGAGACAAGCTCGGGATAACGTCGGCATCCATGACAACGTTGATCGACCGGTTGGTGGAGTCAGGCCATATCCGGCGGGAGCCGCATCCCACGGACCGCCGTGCACTGATTCTGAAGGCGACGCCGGGGTCGGACCAGGAAGTGCGCCACACCTTGGGCGGGATGCACCGCCGGATGCTCGAAGCTGCCTCTGCCCTGAGCCCCGACGAGTCCCGGGTCGTGGTGGACTTCCTCCTGCACATGCGGGAGGCGATGGACACCATTGATGAGGATCCCGAGGAGCCGGCCGGCTCATGACGTGAGGCTCCAGTGCAGGATCAGGATGAGCGTCACCAGGAATCCTGAACCGTAGTTGAGCCAGATGAACCGCCGCCATGCGGTGTTGGTGCGCGCCGCCGTCGTATCCGTCACGTTCCAGTACGGCACGCAGTTGACGATGTACGGTACGGCGATAACCGCCGCGAGCGGCCCGGGCCAGGGGGTCGCCAGCATGGCCAGGCCGGCTACCAGCCACAGCACGACGGCGAGCCGCACCGTTCGGCGGGCACCGATGACTGTCGCTACGGATCCGATGCCGGCCTGCCGGTCGGGTTCGATGTCCTGGACGGCGCCGAAAGCATGTGCGGCCATTCCCCACAGGAAAAACGCGGCCAGCAGGATGATGAGTCCGGGCGTCACCTCGGCGCCGGCAATCGCAAGACCGACGACGGCGGGACTTACGAAGTGCGTACTGGACGTCACTGAGTCCAAGACCGGGCGTTCCTTGAAGCGGAGTCCGGCCATGGAGTATGCCACCACCGCGAAAGCGCTCACCAGCAACGGCAGCCACGCCGACGGGCCTCCCGCGAGCGCCAGCACCAGCAGGAACGGAATGTTGGTGATGGCGGCGAGCCACAGCATGGGCCGGTGGAGCCGTGGTTGGAGCAAGGCGCCTTCGATGCCGCCTTTGCGTGGGTTTTTCAGGTCGGATTCGTAGTCGAAGACGTCGTTGATGCCGTACATGGCCAGGTTGTACGGGATCAGGAAGTAGAACGTTCCCACCACCAGAACCCAGTCGATCTCGCGGGTGGTCAGCAGCATGGCCGCGGCGAACGGATAGGCCGTGTTGATCCAGCTGACGGGGCGTGATGCGAGCAGCGCCTGGGGAATGAGGCCCTTGAGCCTGGGCTCCGCGTGACGGCGCTCGCTGCCGCCGCTCGCACGTCGTCGGGTCAGCCACATCCATAGGCCAGGGAGTGCCACCACGCCGGCCAGCGGATAGGCAAAGTCCTCAATAGGTGCCAGGCCCACCGTGATACCCACGAGGTGGGAGGTGTCGTAGTGGAAGAGCTCCATGCCGATCATGACGGAGTCGAACACCGCAGTCAGGACAGCGAGTGCCGCGAAAGCCAGGCCCACGGCTTGCCAATGCCGCCGGGATTCACCGCGGCCTGACGCATGACCGGCGAAAGCCAGCCCCGCCACCACTGCCGCGGCCACGAAGAGGAGTGCGAGCCAAAGGTAGGTCATGCGTTTTCACGCTCCCTCTCGCGACGCTTTCCCGGCACAGGGGACAGGAGCCGCCGGGCACCGGTGTACAGCACCATGGTGCACAGGGTCAGGAAAAGCAGAAATACGGGTTCCTCGATGGGCAGCTCCGGAGCAAGCAGGATACCCGTGGCGATGTTCCCTTCTCCGCGGAGGAAGATCCCCAGCCCGATGCCGGCCGCGTCCCAGCCGAGGAAAAACAACAGCCCGACGGCGGTTACGGTCGCCGCTGCTTTTGCGTCGTGCCAGAAAAACAGCCGGAATCTGTGGTCGAGCAGCAGCATGCAGGTGATGCCGAGCAACAACGAAACCAGGTAAAGGACACCCATCAGCCAATCCTGCTGGCTACGGGCCTGACGCTGACAGGGCCGGTGCTGTGGTCGCCGCGGATTCTTTTCAGGACCAGCTCGGCACTGATCAGGCACATGGGTACGCCGACACCCGGAGCGGTAGTGGCTCCCGCGTAGTAGAGCCCTTGCACGCGCTTTGAGGCATTCTGTGCCCGGAACATGGCGCTTTGTCCCAGGGTGTGTGCCGGTCCCAGCATTCCGCCGCGCCAGGAGTTGTAGTCCCGGGCAAAGTCGGCTGGACCGATCGTGTGCCGGACAACGATCCGTTCGCGAAGGTCGGGGATGTTGGCCCACTCGGCGATCTGCCCGATGGCGGCGTCGGCGGTTCGTTCGATGAGGATGTCGCCGGTTCCGTCCGGGCCGCCGGAACCGAGTGCCGGATCGGCTGGGACCGGGACCAGGACAAAGAGATTCTCATGGCCGGCGGGAGCCACCGCGGAATCTGTGGCGCTGGGTTTGCAGACGTAAATCGACGCAGGATCGGGAATGCTGGTTTCCGCTCCGAAGATGGAAGCGAAGTTCGCTTCCCAATCCCGGGTGAAGAACAGTGAATGGTGCGGCAGTTCCGGGAGTTTGCCCTTGACTCCCAGCATCACCAGGACGGCGCCCGGTCCGCTGGTGCGCCGCTGCCACCAGGAATTGGGGTAGCTGCGGTCCCGCACGCCCAGAAGCTGGGTTTCGGTGTGGTGCAGGTCGGCGCCGGAGACCACCAGGTCCGCCACGCTGTAGTGCTCATTCCCCGAGGTATCGCGCCACGCCACCCCGGTCACTTCGCGGTGGTCCTTGCCGGAGAGGGCCACGGGAAGCTTCACGCCGTCAAAACGGCCCACTTTTTTGGTCCTCGTGGTTTCGCGGGTGGTGATCTTGAGGGCTTCGGCACCGGTGTGGATCCGGACGCCTGCCTGGAGAGCCAGGGCCTCAAGGCGGTTGACGAGTTCCCGGAAACCTCCCATGGGGTACTGCACGCCGTCACCCAGGTCCAAGGCACTCATGAGGTGGTACATTGCCGGCGCGTCCGAGGGGCTGGTGCCCAGGAAAACGGCCGGGTAGCCCAGTACTTGCCGCAGGACCGGATGCTCGAAGCGATGGGCCACGTACTTGTCCAAGGGAGTCAGGAGAAGTTGCGCCAGTTTGGGCAGGCTCCGCAGCACCTCGGGCTGGAGCAGGGCTTGGAGCTTGGTGAAAGGGTTGTAGAGGAAAAAGCGCTCGGCCATCTCTGTGGTGTGCCGTGCCGATGCCAAGTAGGCGGAGAGCTCCTTGGCGCTTCCAGGCTCCACTTTTTCGAACGTCGCCAGAACCTGTTCGCTGCCCAAGGGGACGGTCAACGGCTCCGGCCGGCCGTCGTCGTCCGGTTCGCTGAAGACGCGGTAGGCGGGATTGAGGGTGTGCAGGTCCAGCTGTTCGGCGGTGCTGGTGCCCAGGAGCTCGAAGAAGTGGTCGAAAACGCCCGGCATGAGGTACCAGGAGGGGCCGGTATCGAAGCGGAAACCGTTGCGTTCGAGGCTTCCGGCCCGGCCGCCCACTTCGCTGCGCTGCTCCAGGAGTTGGACCTCGTGTCCTTCGTGGGCGAGCAATGCGGCGGTGGCAAGCCCAGCGATGCCACCGCCGATTACGACTGTCCGTTTCATCGGTGCAGCTCCATCCAGGTTGAGGCGACGGCCCGTGCGGCGAGACCGGCTTTTACCGTGTCGGGGACACGGACCCGGGAACGGTAGAGCTCGTCCACGGTGGTCTGTTCGATCTTGTCGGTCAGGGCAGTGAACAGCGAAAGGGCGCTGCGGACAGCTGCCCGGGCATCACGTGGCAGGAGCGGGATGACGGCGTTGGCATCGGCCAGCTGGGCCCTGATGGTGCGCACCCATTCCATGCGGTCCTGGTCCTCCAGATGCTCCGAGGTGCCCAGGTAGTTCCGGCCGAGGCGGGTGGTGTCATCGGCCAGGTCACGAAGGAAATTGATGTTCTGGAAAGCAGCCCCCAAGCGGCTTGCGCCGTACTGCAGCGCCGCGGCGTCGCCGGCGTCGATGTTTTCATCCCGTATGAACACGCGCAGGCACATCAAGCCCACCACTTCGGCGGAACCGTGGACGTAACCTTGGTGCGCATCGGCGTCGAAGCGCAGGGGAGCGGCGGGGGCGGAAGAGCGCTCGCCGAGGTCGGTGCGCATCGATTCGAAGAACGGATCGATCAGGGAACCGTCGATCCGGGCCGTCCGGGCGGTCTGTGCGAACGCATGGATGATGAGGTCGCTGCTGTAACCAAGTTTCACGGCGCGGTGGGTCTCGTCAATGAAGTGCGACAGTGCGTCGCATTGTTCCTGGTAACTGAGTCCCGCCTCGGCAGTGACGCCGTCGACGAGTTCGTCGGCAACACGCACCAGGGCGTAGATGTTGCGCACATGTTGGCGGTGCCGCGGCCCCAGCAGTTTGCAGGCAAGGCCGAACGATGTGGAGTAGGCCGCAATAACCTGGTTGGCGGCCCGCTCGGCAGTCCGGGTGAAATGGCTAAAAGAGGTGTCCATGGTGACGCTCATGACTGCCGTCCTTCCAGTTGCCCGGCAAGATCCAGCAAGACCCGGCACACGCCCGGCGGAATGTTGCTGTCCAGGAGGTCGGTAAAGGCCTGCATCTGTTCCCGGATGAGTCCGTTAACGAAGGTCTCGGCCCCGCAGTCGGCCAGTTGGCGGCGGACACGCTCGCACTCGGCGCCATTGAGTTCGGGCCTGCCGAAGAATGGTTCAATCTCCACCCACGAGGCAGTGGTGCGGGCATGGGCGATGATCGCGGTTTCCTTGCCCTCGCGCAGATCGGAAAAGGGATCCTTGCCGTGCCGGCGGGGATCCCCGAACGTTGACAGGAGGTCGTCCTGGAGCTGGAACGCCAGGCCCAGATGGCGGCCGGCGGTTGCGAGCGCATTTTCGACGGCGAAGTCGGCACCTGCCAGCGCTGCGGCGGCCCGCAAGGGAAGCTCAAAGGTGTAGGTGGCCGTCTTGTAGCCGCACATGACGAGGATGGTTTCGAGCTGGGGGTCGATGATGCCGTCACCCAGGCCGACGTCCAGCTGCTCACCGGCCACGGTTTCGTTGATGGTGTGTTCCAGGAGGTCCAGTAGGCGCAACCTGAGCGCGTGGGGGAGGTCTGCCCTGGCGAAGGCTTGGTGGGTGGCCGCGAGGAGCATGTCTCCCATGAGGATGCCGCCGGTTTGGGCCCAGTGGAGGTCGCTGCCTTCACGGGTTCCCTCGACGCTGTTTCGGGGAAGAGCCTGGGCTTCTGCGAGGAGGGAGCCGATGAGGTTGGGGTGTCCGCGCCGGACGAGGTCGCCGTCGATCACGTCGTCGTGCAGCAGGAAGGAGTAGTGGAGGAGTTCGACCGCGGCCGCAATGCTGATCGCGGTTTCGCGGTGGTTGGTCCCGGGTTGCCGGAGGGCGTCAAAAGTTTCCATCAACAGCAGCGGGCGGACGAATTTTCCACCCAGGACGTTGTTGCCGGCGAGTTCCCAGAGCCTGGTGAAGTGGGGGCCATAGGCGGTGGCTGCGCTGGCGCGCTTTCCAATGAGGCCACTTAACTCATTTTCGATCGCGGTGCACAGCTCGGTGCGGCTGCGTAAAGCGCCGGAGGTGACGGTCATGCTTTTGCTCCGGTCCCGGGCTGGAGTACCCGTGCCTCAAGGAGTTGCGGGAACTGCAGGCCAAGCCATGGACTGAAGACAGACGGGCTTCGCTGCAGGGACGTGGCCACCAATGCCGGGGACATCCAGGCCCAGTCGGCCACTTCGGCAGGGTTGGGATTCACCTCGCCGCCGATCTTGGCGATGTAGACCGGGCAGATTTCGTTCTCCACAATGCCCGTGGGGTCGACGGCCCTGTATCGGAAGTGGGGCAGGGCGAGTTCAATCCTGTTGGCATCCACTCCCAGTTCGAAGCGTGCACGGCGCGTCACCGCGTCCAGGGGATCTTCGCCTGGGCCGGGGTGGCCGCAGAAGCTGTTGGTCCAGATTCCGGGCCAGGTCTTCTTTTCCGGCGAACGGCGGGTCAGGAGGATTTCGCCGTCGTCGTTGAGGAGGTAGCAGGAAAACGCGAGGTGGAGTGGCGTTTCGCGGGTGTGCACCCGGGCTTTGGGGGCCTCGCCGATGGGCCTGCCGGCGTCGTCAAGGAGTACCACCATCTCTGTCGCGTTCATCCTGCGCCTTCCTCCCGATGCTGATATTGCTAGACAAGCTAGAAGAAAGGCTACCATGTAAGAAGTTGGGTGTAACATACTCAGCATGTCCAGTCCTGAAGAAATGCCGGAGCCTTCCGGCTTCCCGGCGCCGGCCGGGATCTATCACCTGGACGCGAACGATCCCCATCACCAATTGGTTGACCGAGCCGGTCTTTCGGACGCCGATGTCCGGCAGATCAGCGCACTTATGGCCTCGCTGGGAAGGCTCCGCGATGCCGAACAGCGGCTCGCCGATGCTTCCCTCCGTTACATGAAGTTGAACCAGTCCGACATGCGCGCACTGCATTACCTCATTGTCTGCGCCAACCAGGGCGTCATCGCCACCCCTGGAGCGATAGCCTCCCACCTGAATATTTCGACGGCGTCCACCACCAAGCTGCTCGACCGGCTCGAACGCGCGGGCCACGTCGCCAGGCGCGCGCACCCGTCCGACCGCAGGGCCCTGGCTATCGCCATAACCCCGGAAACCCACGCCGCGGCCATGCGGACGGTAGGCAAGCAGCAGGCCGGGCGGTTCCTGGCGGCCGCCCGACTCGCCCCGGAGGAGCGCGAGGTCGTGACGCGGTTCCTGGATGACATGGCGGGGGAGATCGACGTCGGAGACGCGTCCTGGGCTGCGACCTCCGGCTAGCGACCCTGCGGTTTAGGTCAGAAGTGTGAGCCAGCTGACATTTTTCTCTGTAAGATTCGAGGCAAGGCCCGCATGCGGCGGGCGGCAGTTGTCTGGCTTGACCAGCGGGGGACACACAAAAGGAATAATTGATGGCTCAAGAAGCGGGCTCTCTTTCACCGGATAATGACGCGCACGGCAGTAAACAGGAGGGCCCGGGGGAGATGCCCTTCGCGGACGAAATGACCATGCGGGCTCAGGTCCTGGACATCATCGAGTCCATTCTTGAGGACGCCGAACCACGCAGCGAGGGAGCCAGGAACAGGCTTCGTGAGCTGCTCGAGGCCCGTCCGGATGATCCCGAGGGAGCCCTGCTGCAGCACTTGCTGCTCACCCGCAAGGCAACACAGCCTGCAGCTGCAGTCCCGGTGCAGCTTGAGCACGCCAACCTCCACCTGGAATCGTCCGATGCTTCGAAGACGGTCCTGGTTCCCGTCAGCCACGACGTCCGTGCCGGCATTCAATCCGTCCTGGCAGACAAGCTTCTCTTGACCGCTTTCCAGCCCGTCCATTCCCTTCCCCAGGGCGAGCCGATCGGCGTCGAGGCCTTGACCCGGTTCATTGGTGAGGACGGGGCCGGTGCCGACGTCTGGTTCAGCGAAGCCGCCGCTGCGGGACTGGGAACCGAGCTTGAGATAGCTGCACTGCATTGCGCGCTGATGGCCGCGCACGACGTCCCGGAAAACATGTTCGTCGCGCTGAACCTGACCCCGGCCACCTCACGCGATCCCCGGGTGCGGAACCTGCTTGCGGCTGCTGCCCTGGCCCCGGAAAGAATTATTGTTGAATTGACCGGTGGCCTTGAAGCGATCGCGGCCCAACCGGACGGTGAAGGCCTCGAACAGCTGCGTGCCCTGGGGCTGCGGGTTTCGATCAGTGCCTCGGGCGCTGCCCTGGTTTCGTTGGACAGCATTGAGCAACTCCGACCCGACATCATCAAGCTGGACCGCCACCTGATCGAAGGAATCGCAAGCAACGAGGGCCAGAAGCTGCGTGCCCGTGCCATCGTGGCGCTGGCCCGCGAGATCGGTGCGGACGTCCACGCGCAGGGCATCGAAACGGCCGAGGAACTCCAGGAAGTCACGTCCCTGGGCATTACCGCTGCGCAGGGCTACTTGCTGGGACGCCCGTCGGTCCATCCGCTGGACTGGTCGGCCTGGAGCGTCCGCGCGCAGACGGAACCTCAGCGCGCGGGCTGACTATCGGCCTAACGACGACGCCGGTCCTCGCCAGGGCGGCGCCCCACCTGCGCGGGTCCTCGCCTGTGCGGCGCTTATCCGGGCTTGTGATGGGTACGGTATCCCTATGGCTGCATCCCGGGAAAAGGCGGACACCGGTTCCACCCTGCTGACCGTCATCATTGCCTTCGCGGCGAACACCTTGGTTGCCGCCGCCAAATCCGTGGCGGCCGCACTCACGGGATCTGCGTCCATGACTGCCGAGGCCGCGCACTCCTGGGCGGACACCGGAAACCAGGTGTTCCTCTTCATGGCCGAGCGCCGATCACAACGTCCCCGGGATAAGGGCCACCCCATGGGATATGGGCGCGAAGCCTATGTCTGGTCCATGTTCGCGGCCTTCGGGCTGTTCACCGCAGGGGCCGTGGTCTCCATCATGCACGGGATCCAGCAGATCATTGATCCGGAGCCGGCATCGGACTTCCTGATTGCCTATCTGGTGCTGGCCGTGGCCTTTGTCCTGGAAGGTTTTTCCTTCGTCCAGGCCTTCCGCCAGACCCGGAAGGCGGCCAGGGAGTTGGAACGCAGAACCTTGGAGCAGGTTTTGGTCAGCTCCGATCCGACGCTGCGCGCGGTTTTCGCCGAGGACGCCGCCGCGCTGGTTGGCCTGGTCATCGCCTTTATCGGAGTGTTCCTCCACCAGGTCACGGGATCGCCGGTCCCGGACGCTGTCGGCTCGATCGTGGTTGGCGTCCTATTGGCGGTTGTTGCCGTGGTGCTGATCGACCGCAACCGACGGTTCCTGGTGGGCCAGGGGGTTACCCCGGACATCGAACGTTCCATGGGCCGGCAGTTGCTGGAGCACAAGGACATCGCCCGGCTCACGTACCTGCATCTGGAGTTCGTCGGCCCCCGCAAGCTCTACCTCGTGGCAGCTGTGGATCTCCAGGGCGACCATCCGGAACATGAGGTCGCCGTCGTGCTGCGCAGGATCGAGAGCGAGCTGGAGGGACATCAAACCGTGGAGGAGGCAGTGTTGACGCTGGCCACCCCGGATGAAGTGTCGCTGAAGCTATAGCGCTGTTTCAGGAACCGCTACGACGCCGTCTCCATCAACCGTTGCATCTGCTCGCCGGCGTCACTCCCGGGTGCCGGGGTGTAGACCACGATATGCAGGTCTGGCCGGTCCGACGGCGACACCTGGTGGTGCTCGAGCTGCAGCACTCCCACGGCCGGATGATGGAAGAGCCGTTCACGGGATTCGAAGCCGAGGATGTCATAGCGGTCCCAGCTCTCCTGGAACTCCGGGCTGGCCTCCTTGAGCCGTTCCACTTGGTAGGCGACGTCCGGATCACCCAGGCGTTGCCCTGTTTCGGCCCGGAATTCGGCGAGGAACCTTTTGCTGGTGACATCCCAGTCCGGCAGCAGGTCCCGGACATAGGGGTCCGTGAACACCAGCCACAAAAGGTTCCTGTCGGCGGCGTCGAACGTTCCGATGTTTGGATACAGCGCCTCATAGGCGCGGTTCCACCCTGCCACGCCCCAGTCAGGGGAAAGAGCGTAGGAAGGGTTGGGGTCCAGAGCGTCCAGCAGGCGCTGCACGTGGGCGGGCGCATCAGCGGCCACGGGCCCCTTGGGCAACGCTGAGGAGTAGCCACCCAACGAGAGCACGTAGCCCAATCCTGTATCGGAGAGGTGCAAGGCGCGGGCGACCGATTCCAGGACCTGCCGGGAGGGGCTGATATCGCGGCCCTGCTCCAGCCAGGTGTACCAGGTAACGCTGACCCCGGAGAGAAAGGCGACCTCCTCCCGTCGGAGCCCACGCTCGCGGGAGCGCCCCACAGGAGGGAGCCCGTAGTCCGAGCGCAGTGCCTGGTTCCGGCGGGTCCTGAGGTAGAGTCCCAGTTCCTTGCGCCTCTCGTCCTTCACGCTGACAACACTATTACTCTGGTACTTTCAGTACTAGTAGCGACACCGTCTTCCCGGGACCCGCCACGACAAGCAGGATGGTACTCATGCCTGCACTTCGCTCTAAAACAGTTACCCATGGCCGCAACATGGCCGGCGCCCGCGCACTGCTGCGCGCCTCCGGCGTCGCCAACTCCGATATCGGCAAGCCGATCATCGCCGTGGCCAACTCCTTCACTGAGTTCGTCCCCGGCCACACGCACCTGGCACCCGTGGGCAGGATCGTCTCCGACGCGATCCTTGCTGCCGGAGCCGTGCCGCGCGAGTTCAACACCATTGCCGTGGACGACGGCATCGCCATGGGCCACTCAGGCATGCTCTATTCGCTGCCCTCCCGCGACCTGATCGCGGACTCTGTTGAGTACATGGTCAACGCACACTGCGCGGACGCCCTGGTCTGCATCTCCAACTGCGACAAGATCACCCCCGGCATGCTCATGGCCGCGCTGCGCCTGAACATCCCGGTGGTGTTCGTTTCCGGTGGTCCCATGGAGGCCGGCCGCGTGACCCTGACCGACGGGTCCGTGCGCTCCCTTGACCTGGTGAACGCCATTGCCGATGCCGTGGACGAATCGATCTCCGATGAAGACATCAACCTCATCGAAGAGAACGCCTGCCCCACGTGTGGTTCCTGTTCCGGCATGTTTACGGCCAACTCCATGAACTGCCTTGCCGAGGCCATTGGCCTGGCCCTGCCGGGCAACGGCTCGGTGCTCGCCACGCACACCGCCCGCAAGGCGCTCTACGAGAAGGCCGGCGCCACCATCGTCGACCTCGTCAAGCGCTATTACGACGGCGACGACGACTCCGTACTGCCGCGCTCCATCGCCACCGCAGAGGCCTTCGACAACGCCATGGCGCTCGACATCTCCATGGGCGGCTCAACCAACACCATCCTGCACCTGCTGGCAGCGGCCCAGGAAGCAGGCGTGGACTACGGCCTGGCCGAGATGGACGCCAAGTCCCGCCAGGTGCCGTGCCTTGCCAAGGTGGCTCCGAACGTCGCCGGAAACAAGACCTACTACATGGAGGATGTGCACCGCGCCGGTGGCATCCCGGCACTGCTCGGTGAGCTGAACCGCGGCGGCCTCCTGCACAAGAACGTCCACTCGGTGCACTCCAACGACCTCGACGGATGGCTGGATGACTGGGACATCCGCGGCGGCAAGGCCACCGAGGAAGCCCAGGCCCTGTGGCACGCCGCTCCCGGTGGCGTCCGGTCTTCCACGGCTTTCTCGCAGTCGAACGTGTGGACCTCCCTGGACACCGACGCCGAGGGTGGCTGCATCCGCTCCGTGGAGCACGCCTTCTCCAAGGACGGCGGCCTTGCCGTGCTGCGCGGCAACATCGCCGTGGACGGTGCCGTGGTGAAGACCGCAGGCGTGGACGAGTCCATCTGGAAGTTCGAAGGGCCCGCCATTGTGTGCGAGTCGCAGGACGAGGCCGTTGAAATGATCCTGAACAAGACCGTCAAGGAAGGCGACGTAGTGGTCATCCGCTATGAAGGCCCCCGTGGCGGTCCGGGCATGCAGGAAATGCTCTACCCGACGTCCTTCCTCAAGGGCCGTGGCCTGGGCAAGAAGTGCGCCCTCATCACGGACGGCCGCTTCTCCGGCGGCACTTCCGGCCTGTCTATCGGCCACATCTCACCGGAGGCTGCCTCCGGTGGCGAGATCGCCCTGGTGGAGAACGGCGACATCATCAGCATCGACATCACCCAGCGTTCGCTGGAGCTGAAGGTCTCCGAGGAGATCCTGGCCGAGCGCCGCGAGAAGCTCCTGGTCAACGGCGGCTACAAGCCCAAGAACCGCGACCGCCAGGTGTCCCCGGCGCTGCGCGCCTACGCTGCCATGGCATTGTCCGCTGACAAGGGCGCCGTTCGCGACGTCTCCCTGGTGGAGAACCTCTAGTACCGGAAAGCCCCTAGCTCCGGAGTTTCGTCTCACCCTCGGCATAGCTGTCCAGCAGTTTGCGTGCATGCTCCCCGAGGGGACCCTCCTGGGACAGGGCGGACCTCATGCCCTCAAGCTTCTCCTCTCCTGCCGGGAAGGGGGGAAGCAGGGGGATGTTGGGGTCCGTCCTGACCTCCAGGATCACGGGCCGGTCAGCAGTAAGCGCGAAGTCCCAGGCCTCGCCAAGTTTGCCGGGGTCCTCCACGCGCACCCCGGCCAAGCCCAGCAATTCGCCATAGGCGGCGAAGGGGAAATCAGGGAGCTCCTGGCTGGCGGGGAAGCGCGGTTCGGCCTCGGTTTCGCGCTGCTCCCAGGAGACCTCGGCCAAGTCACGGTTGTTGAAGACGCACACTACGAACCGTGGATCCGCCCAGCTCCGCCAGCGATGCGCCACGGTGATCAGCTCCGCCACTCCCAGCATCTGCATGCCGCCGTCGCCTGCCAATGCCACGAGTGGCCGCTCGGGGTGGGCGAGCTTGGCGGCAAGGCCGTACGGAATGGCGCAGCCCATGCTGGCGAGCGTTCCGCTGAGGTGGGCAGGGACTCCCGGCGGGAGGATCAATTGGCGTGCGTACCAGTAAACGCAACTGCCGACGTCGATACTCAGCTGGGCATCATCGGGGAGCCTTCCGCTGAGCTCGCGGACCACCAACTCCGGGTTTACCGGCTCGGCAGGAAGGTTGGCGCGTTCCTCTGAAAGGTGCCGCCAGGCGCTGACCTGCGTTTCGACGTCGGAACGCCACTGGGCGCGCTGGCTTTCCTTCTCCTGCTGCTTGGCATCGAGGCGGACGGACAACTGTTGCAGGGTTTCCGCTGCGTCGCCCACCAGGCCCAGCTCCACCGGGTAGCGGTTGGCGATCTTGCGTCCGTCGATGTCGATCTGGACCGCCCTGGGCTGTCCCGGTTTGGGGTAGAACTCGGTCCAGGGGTCATTGGATCCGATGATCAGCAGGGTGTCGCAGTTCTCCAGGAGATACGCGCTGGCCGTGGTGCCGAGATGGCCCATGGTGCCGACGGCGAAGGGGAGGGTTTCGTCCACATAGGGTTTGCCGAGCAGGCTGGTGGTGACGCCGGCGTTGAGCTTTTCTGCCAGCTGAATCACTTCGTCCTGGGCTTTCCTTGCGCCCTGGCCAACGAAGAAGGCAATCCGCTCACCTTGGGAGAGGATTTCGACGGCGGCCTCCAGTTCTTCCTCGCGGGGCATCACTCGGGAGGGGTGCCACACGGGGGCTGTCACCACGATGCCGTGTTCGGGTTCGAGCTCCGGGGCTTCGGCGGTCTGCAGGTCATGCGGGACGATGACGACGCACGGTGTGCGGGTTTCGAGGGCTGTGCGGAAGGCCCGGTCGATCAGCATCGGAACCTGCTCCGCGGAGCTGGCCAGTTGCGCGAACTGGGCGGCAACGTCCTTGAAGAGCGTGAGCAGGTCGATTTCCTGCATGTAGGCCGAACCCAGCACGGTCCGGCTCTGTTGTCCGATGATCGCGACTACTGGAACGCCGTCCATTTTCGCGTCGTAGAGCCCGTTGAGCAGGTGGACTGCGCCCGGGCCCTGGGTGGAGGTGACCACGCCGACGCCCCCGGTGTACTTCCCGTGGCCCACGGCCATGAATGCCGCAGCTTCCTCGTGCCGGGCTTGGACGAACTCCACCTCGCCTTCGGTGCGGCGCAGGGCTCCCATGAAGCCGTTGATGCCATCGCCGCTGTAGCCGAACACTCGGTTAACGTCCCAAGCCTTGAGCCGTTCCACGATCAGATCCGAAACCGTTCGCTGAGTCATGTCCCCATAGTAAGCATACTGATGGATTTGCGGCAGGTGCGAGCCGGCGGTCAGGCGTAGACGAACTCCAGGAGCTGCACAATCGAGGGGCACTCCCGCGGGGGATCCTTCCTGAGCCACGCGGCGTACACGGGGAGCGTTGGAGCGTCCCTGACCGGGCGATAAACGACGCCGCGCCGGCGGTATTGGTGAGCTGTGGACTCGGCCGTGACCCCGCGCGCGGAGCCACTGCCAATGACCGTCAACCAATCGTCGATGTCACTGATGGAAATCACTTCCTGTGGCCGTATCTCCGCGGGCCAGAGCTCAAGGGTGGTGCTTCCGGTGCGCATATCCATTGCCACCGGACCCGCGGCAATCTGGGCCAGGCCGACGCTCCGCCGTGAGG
Organism: Paenarthrobacter sp. AB444; assembly: GCF_028736865.1. Classification (NCBI taxonomy): domain Bacteria; kingdom Bacillati; phylum Actinomycetota; class Actinomycetes; order Micrococcales; family Micrococcaceae; genus Paenarthrobacter; species Paenarthrobacter sp. AB444. The sequence continues at coordinate 151,951 of NZ_JAQZBY010000003.1, forward strand.
CCAGGGGGTCGTCTGCGGAGAGGGCGCAGTAGCGCTTTTCCTCGCCGATCCGGACATGTTCGACGCCGGTCGCCACCGGAAGGCGACGAAGGATGGCAAGGTCTGTGGTTCCGTCCAGCAGTCCGCCGCTGGGTGTGTTGGAGCGGACAAGTTGCAACTCCGTGGCGGGGAAGCGTTCCCGCCACTGGCGCTGGAACGCGGTGGTGTGCTCACCCAGCGCTGACCAGGCGTAGCCGATCCGCACCAGTCCGGCGTCGCCGCGGGCTTCGCGTTCAAGTTCTGACAGCAGCGCCAGGATCCGCCGGGCCTTCGCGAGTGCTCGCTCACCGGCCGGGGTCAGTTTGACCATGCGCGTTGTCCGCTCCAGCAGCGTAGCGCCGATGGCCTGCTCAAGGGCTGCGATGTTGCGTGAAACGGCTGCTTGCGACAAACGCAGGGCGATGGCGGCATCCGTAAATGTCCCCTCATCAACTACTGCTGCCAAGCACCGCAACTGCCGCACTTCCACATCCATGTGGTCCATCTTATTCATGCATTTTGCGTATAAATAGGGCCATTCATGCATTTAGCGAATGATTCTCTACGGCGCAGACTCTCACCATGAACAGAAGCGCAGCGGCGGGCGGAACCGCCACTCTGGTGGCCAGTGCTCTCTCCAACCAACTAGGAGCGGCGACAGGATCCCTGGCGTTTCCCGTGATGGGGCCGGTGGGCGTGGTGGCCGTCCGCCAGCTCGTGGCAGCAGCCGTCCTGCTTCCGACCGTGCGACCCAAGCTGCGCGATCTGAGCTGGCAGCAATGGTGGCCCGTGCTCCTGTTGGCGCTCTCTTTCGGAACCATGAACATCGGACTGTATGCCTCCATCCAGAGGATCGGCCTGGGCCTTGCTGTGACCCTGGAGTTTTTGGGACCCCTGGCTGTGGCCCTGATCAGCTCGAGGCAAAAGGCGGGTGCCGTCTGTGCCATCGCCGCCGCTGCCGGCGTAGTGCTCATTACCCGCCCCGAAGCCTCCACCGACTTCGTGGGCATTGGCTTCGGCCTGATGGCAGCATGCAGTTGGGCTGCCTACATTCTCCTCAACCGGGTGGTGGGCCGTCGCATCCAAGGCATCCAGGGCACGGCTGCCGCTTCGGGGGTGTCGGCGACGCTCTTCCTGCCTGTCGCCGTCGTCGTTTTCCTGAGCCGGCCAGTGGACGGCCTGGCGGTCCTGTGCGCCGTGGGGGCGGGCGTCCTGGCCTCGGTTCTGCCTTACGTGGCGGACCTGATTGCCCTGCGGCGTGTCCCGGCGAGCCTCTTCGGCATCCTGATGAGCGTCAATCCCGTGTTCGCCGCGGTCATCGGAGCGCTGGTGCTGGGGCAGGAGCTGGAGTGGATGCAGTGGGCGGGAATTGCTTTGATCGTGGCCGCCAACGCCGGGGTGTTGCTGTTGGGTCGGCGGTAGGGGCTCGGCCATGAAGAGGCGTGGCCAGGAAGGGAGCTTGGCTACGAGGGCGCGTCACCCGAGGATCCCCGAACTTGCAGTTGCGAGGGCACTTGGTGAAGCCTTCCGGGCAATTCCGGTGCGGCAAGGCGCTCCAGGATGAACTTTCCGGCCTCGACGCCCACAGCCAGGTTGCCGTTGTCCACGGAGGTCAGGGAGAGGTGCCGGATCTTGGCCAGGTAGGTGTTGTCGTAGCCCACGAGTGAGAGGTCTTCGGGCACGGACAGGCCAAGGTCGTCGGCCGCGGACAGTGCGCCGATGCAGGCGATGTCGTTGTAGGCAAAGATCGCGGTTGGCCTGTCTTTTCCGGACAAGAGCCGACTGGCGGCGGCGTAGGCGCTTTCCTCGCTCACGCCGCCGGACACCACGACCGGCTCGAGTCCGGCGTCGCGCATGGTCCGTTCGAACGATTCCCGCCGGATTCTGCCTACCTCGGCAGGGCCTTGCAGGTGTGCGATCCTCCGGTGCCCGAGTGCAAGGAGGTGTTCGGTGGCCTGGCGCGCACCGGCGTCGTCATCATTGACGACTATATCGACGCCGGGCAGCACCGGCTCCCGCGTTCCGGCCAGGACCACCGGGATGCCCTGGGCGGCCTTCTCAATCGCGGCAGACTCCGTGGTAGTTCCGACCACCACGAGTCCGTCAATCCGCTGCTCCAGCAGGGTCTCCACGGAACTGCGGCCTACCCGGTTGTCGGTGTAGGAGTCCGCCAGGACCGGTGAGACCCCCGCTGCATGCAGTGATGCCGTGAGCCCTTCCAGCAGCTCCACGAACCAGGGATTGCGGATGTCGTTGAGCATCACCCCGATGGTTCCGCTTCTCGGGCCGGAAAGGCGCTGGGCCAGTCTGTTGGGTCGGTAGCCCAATTGCTCCATGGCTTCCAGGACGGCCCGACGGCGGCTCTCACTCACGTTCGGCGAGCCCTGAAGGACCAGAGAGACCAAGGATTTGGAGACCCCCGCAGCGCTCGCGACGTCGCGGATGGTGGGCTTGGTGGGCTGCGCTTTCGGCACGTCGGTCACTGTGCTGCTTTCCTCTTTGGCGTCCATGAGCCACCTTCCTGAGGCGCGCTGACCGGATCAATCTCCACGAAGCGGCAGAGGGCTACCACCTTCTTATCCAATTGGTGGGCTATTACCTATGTCCCGGGTGAAAGTAGGTGAAACTGGTGAAACCTCCAACATTCTAGCAATGCCTCTGAGCTCAGGCCCCTAGCGAAAAGGATTGACGTCACGGGTCTTCTGCATCCATTATGGACCGGTCCAAGTAAATTCCAAAGAGTCAATGAGGATCTTTCAATGAGTGCACCGAATTCGCGGCAATTGGTCGCCGGAATGGTCGGAGGCGGTCCAGGCGCCGACATCGGCAAGACCCACCGCTATGCCATGCGGCTGGACGGCCACTACGATCTCCGGGCCGGAATCTTCGGGCGGGATAAGAGCAGTTCCCAGGCCACCGCCGTCGAACTCGGCGTGGAACCGGACCGCAACTACGGCGACATCCAGACGATGGCCGCAGCCGAAGCCGCACGGGAGGACGGTGTGGATGTGGTGGTGGTCGCGACCCCTAACGACAGCCACTTCGAGATCGCGCGGACGTTCCTGCAAAAGGGCATCTCCGTGGTGTGCGAAAAGCCGCTGACCCGGGATTCCGCAACCGCTGCCGAGCTGGTCCGGGTTGCCGGGGAGAACAACGCAATCCTGGCTGTCCCGCACTGCTACTCGGCCTACGCCATGGTCCGCCAGGCGGCCCGGATGGTGCGCGATGGCGAGCTGGGCGCCATCCGCTTTGTCGACGTCGAGCATGCCTCCGGTTGGGCAGCAACGCCGCTCGAGAACGGGGGTCACAAACAGGCCAAGTGGCGCACGAATCCGGACATTGCCGGCTTCCCGAGCGTCGTGGGAGACCTCGGCACCCACGCCTTCCACCTGCTCCGCTACCTCACTGGCCTCGAAGCCGAGCGCCTGTCCGGCCGTCTGCAGACGTTCGTGCCGGGGCGTCGCGTTTTCGACAACGCCACCGTGGAGCTGGAACTGACAGGCAATGTTCCGGCGCGTCTGTGGGCCAGCATGGCTGCGACCGGCCACAACCACGGCCTCCGCATCCGGGTGTACGGCGAGAAGGGCAGCCTGGAGTGGCAGCACGAGGACCCGCACCACCTCACGGTCCAGGACCTCGACGGCGCCACCACCATCCTCACGCACGGGCTCAGCACCCTGCACGACGACGCGTCCCGGCTCACGCGCGTCGGCCTGGGCCACCCGGAGGGATTCCTTGAGGCCTTCGCCAACTTCTACTCGGACCTCGCCGAGGTGCTGCGCGCCCGACGCGACGGCACAGATCTGCCCGGGCGTGAACTGTCCTTCCCCACCGGCATCGACGGTTTGATCGGTGTCCAGTTCGTCGAGGCCGTCGCCGCCTCGCACCACGACGACTCGGCTTGGAAAGTCCCAGCATCCGCCTTACAGAAAGCAGTAGTCTGACATGCCCCGTTTCGCCCTTATCGGAGCCGGCTTCATCGGTTCCGTTCACGCCGCCAACCTCGCAGCCCACCCGGGGATCGACTTCCGGCTGGTGTACGACGTCGACCAGCAGCGCGCACAAGCCCTCGCCGACGCGCATGGCGCCTCGGCCGCAACGACTCTCGAGGAGGTCTTTGATCCTGAGGCGATCGACGCCGTCTTCATCGCCTCCTCCACCGATACGCACGCCGGGCACCTTCGCCGGGCAGCCGCCGTCGGAATTGCAGCCCTGTGCGAGAAGCCGATCGACCTTGACCTGGACCGGGCGCGGGAGGCCGCCGCCTTCGCGCAGGAAAGCGGCGTGCCTGTCATGGTGGACTTCAACCGCCGCTTCGACCGCGACTACGCCGAGCTCAAGCGCGTAGTGGACTCCGGCGAGATCGGCACAGTGGAACTCATCCAGCTCACGTCGCGGGGCCCGTCCATGCCGCCGTTGTCCTACATCGCTGTCTCCGGTGGGCAGATGCGCGACCAAACCGTGCACTTCTTCGACCTGGCGCGTTGGCTCTCCGGCCTGGACCCGGTGGAGGTTTTCGCCACCGGCTCGGCTTTGGCGGAGCCCGGCATCGCCAAGTACGACGACGTCGACACCTCCGCGGTCACGTTGCGGCTCCCCGGCGGGGCGTTGGTCCAGATCGACTCGGTGCGCCGCACGGGCTACGGGTATGACGAGCGGATCGAGATCATGGGGTCCGAGGGGATGGTGGAAGCCCGCCGGCACCGGAACGGGGCGGTGTCCCGGTATTCGGGGACATCCGTGGTGGACGACGGGCTCCACCCGGGCTGGTTCGAGCGTGTGCAGCCGACGTATGCCGCGGCACTCGCAGCGTTCGTGTCTTCCCTGGAAGGAGGCGCCGCCCCGGCCCCTTCCCTTGAGGACGGCCTGAAAGCCCAAGCCATTGCCGAGGCTGCCGTGCTTTCCCTCCGCTCCGGACGACTGGAACCCATCAAGTACTGAACCCAAGTAGGGGACAGCACATGTCGCACTGGGTGCTCGTAGCGACGTTTGCTGTCCCCTAGTTGGGGGAGAAGGCGGCGCGGAAGGCGGCCAAGGCTGCATCTCCCGCTTCGACGCTCTCCCCGCCCACGGCTGCGGCTTCCATGCCGATCACGCCCGTATATCCAGCCTCACGGAGTGCCTTGGCGATGATCGGGTAGTTGATCTCCCCGGTCCCGGGCTCGAAGCGTCCGGGTACGTCGGCCACCTGGATCTCTCCCGTGAACGGCTGCGCGGCCCGTACCAGTTCGATCAGGTTCCCCTCGCCGAGCTGTGCGTGATAGAGGTCCAGCATCATCTTGACGTTCGGATGATCCACGGCCCGGACCAAGGCGAGTGTGTCCTTCGCCCGGGCAAGCGGAACGCCGGGGTGGTCAAGGATCGTGTTGAGGTTCTCCAGGGCAAAGGTTATGCCGTGCTTTTCGCCTAAAGCTCCGAGCTCCTCCAATGTGCGGAGTCCGGTCAGCCACATTTCTCCCGAAGAACGGTGGATTGGCCGGACCGCACGCCCGCCTTCCCCCAGCTCGGCCGGGTGGACCACCATCCGCTCCACTCCGAGCTCCAGGGCGGTCGGGATCAGCTTTTCCGCAGAGGCCAGGACTTCATGCGCGGTCAAGGGGTCGATCACGCTGCCGCCGAAGTAGCCACTCATGGATGAGAACCTGGCGCCTGTGGCCGCGAGCGCCGCAATGTCCCGCCCGCGGGTGTCCCACAGCTCCACCTCGAAGTCCTGCTCGTGGATCCTGCGCACGCGGTCGATGAACGGCAGTTCCCCGTAGACCATCTCAGCGCAGACGGCTAGGCGGAAGCTCATGCCTGTACCCCCTGCAACTGCACGGCACCTTCGGCAGCGCGGAGTTCAGCAATGTCCGCAACCTCAACGGGCAGCCCGGTTTCAGCCGAGCGAAAAGCGGCCAAGGCCACGGCCAGGGCGTTCCGGGCGTCGACCCCGCCGGGAGCGGCGGTAGGCGAGGCGCCCGCCGTCGTGCTTCCAAAGCCGCGGCGTGCGGCGACGTCGTCCGTAAAGTGCGCCAGTTCGTCGGTGTAGGCGTCGTGGAACAGGTGGATGTTCAGGCGCGTGGTGTCCGAAGCTATGCCGGCGGCGGTGTAGCTGGTGGCGTTGGTGGCCTGCGGCGTCCCCGCGGTGACCATGCCGGCGGAGCCGAAGACCTCACCGCGGACGTCGTAACCGTAGAGCGCGTTGAAATTCGCTTCCGCCACTGCGATGGCGCCGTTGCTGTACGTGGTAGTCACGACGGCGGTATCCAGCAGGCCGCCTGACTTCGCCTCGGGTGCCACCAGGGCATCGGCCACGGCGTGGACCTTGACTGGGATTGCGCCGGGGTTGAGCCAGTTGAGGGTGTCGAAGTCGTGGATCAGGGTTTCCAGGAAGATGGTGCCCGGCGCGATCCGTTCCGGATTGCTGATTCCTGCCTCGGTTCCGGGGTCCCGGGTGAGGGAGCGGAGGAGCTGTGGGGTGCCGACGGCGCCGTCATCGATCAATCGACGGGCGGCGGCGAAGTCGCGTGAGTAGCGGCGATTGAAGCCGAAGCGAAGAACGACGCCGGCACTCGCCGCTGCGTCGATGGCTGCGTCCAGTTCCGCGATGGTCCGTCCGCCCGGCTTTTCGCAGAAGACGTCCTTCCCGGCCTGGGCGGCAGCGGTGATCAGCTCGGCATGGAAACGCAGGGGCGAGGCGATGAGCACTGCGTCGACGTCCGGATCCGCCAGCACATCGGCAACGTCTGTACTGATCTTGGTGATGCCAAGACTTGTGGCAAGCTCCTGAACGGCAGGGAGGACGGGATCGACGATGGCTTCCAAGCGGGCATGGGGGACGCGGCGTGCGATGGACTCGGCGTGGAACCTGCCGATCCAGCCCGCGCCGATCACAGCGATGCGGACGGGGCGGTCTTCGGCTGCCGGGTGCTGGAGGTACGTCATTGGGGCTCCTGTTAGATGTTCTAGATCGTTCTAGCTCAGCCCATGGTTGCATGATCATGCCCGGACTGTCTAGATCGTTCTAGTGAAGCGTCGGGAAACATGCCTGGATCGTTCCGTGATTCGGAAAATACGCCGCAGTCCCCGTGGTAACGCCGATTTTTCTGCGAGGAAGTCCGTGCCGAAAAATATTCTTCAGAACTTCGCGTCATGTTTTGGGGTATCGGAGTACATATCCAGTGCCCATGTCATTGACCGCGTACAGCGCCGTTGCCCTTTTCGGCTGCGTCGCGTGTCATCGGCACAGTGGCAGCGATGGGTGTGGCGGGTTCTGGGGCCCGCCCGGGGCGCCATCGCTGCGTGAACGGGCTAGTGCGGTCGGTCGTCTGAGTCGCGACCGACCGCACGACTCGTCAAAGGCCTGCGCCCGGCCGCACCAAGGTAGATCGTTCTATAGACTGGCTCCCGAACAGAGGAGAGCCATGACGGGCAAACGGCCTACCCTGATGGACGTAGCGGAGGCGGCGGGGGTTTCCCGAGCGCTGGTTTCCATCGTGATGAGGGATGCCCCAGGCGCGTCGGATGCCACCCGGCTCAAGGTGCGTGAAGCAGCCCGCGCACTCGGCTACAGACCCGACAGTCGTGCCCGCCTTCTCCGAAGTAGCCGCACCAGGCTCCTGGGGGTCAGCTTCTCCACGGCGCAGGCCTTTCACGCCGAGATCGTGGATGCCGCCTATGCCGGTGCCACTCTCCGGGGCTACGACATTGCCCTCAGCGCCGTGGCCAACGGGCGCTCCGAAGATCGGGCCGTGGAATCGCTGCTGGATCTCGGCTGCGAAGCCCTCATCATGATTTCCCCGACCCTCGCAGAGCAGGAGCTGGCCGCCTATGCTGCCCGGTTGCCCGTGGTCAGCCTTCTCCGGGACGACGTTGGCGATTCCGTGGACTCTGTCAGCAGCGACGACGATGCCGGCATGTGCCTGGCGATAGAGCATCTCACCTCACTGGGGCACCGAAACATCGCGCACGTGGACGGCGGCGAAGCAGTTTCGGGGCCGCAACGCAGGAAGGCATTTGAACAGGAGATGGCGCGCCTTGGGCTGCCCGCCCGCGTGATCTCCGGCGGCCCCACCGAAGAAGACGGCTTGCGCGCCGGCCGTGAGCTGCAGCAGGAGCTGCCCACCGCCGTCGTGGCTTTCAACGACCGCTGTGCGCTGGGCGTCTGGGAGAGTTTCCGGGCCGCCGGACTGCGGGTCCCGGAGGATGTGTCCGTCCTGGGATATGACGACAGCCAATTTGCCCGCCTCAGTTACGTGCAGTTGTCCTCCATCAGCCAGGACGCGCCGCTGCTGGCCCACGCCGCAGTGGACCGCGCCGTCGACCGTTTGGAGGGTACGACGCCGGCCACCCACCTGGTGCGGACACCGCACCTGGTGACCCGCCGCACCACGGGGCCCGCGCCCGTTTAGGGCGACAGCACCCTGCTACACGGCGTCGGGCTGCGTGTCTGTCGTTTCGGTCTCAGCAGGCGTCAGTGGATTCTCGATCTCGTCCGTCATCATCCGGGCCGCGAAGACAGCCACGAACGCCATTATCGGGCACACCAGGCCGGCCACCAGGAATATCAGCCAGATCGGGACCACCTCGGCCACAGGTCCGGCGAGTGCCATGGACACGGGCATCAAGGCCAGGGAAACAAAGAAATCCAGGCTCGAAATCCGGCCCAACAGATGCCGTGGGACGCGGCGTTGCAGGAGCGTGCCCCAGATGACGGTTCCCATGCCCTCGGTGACTCCGAAAATCAGCATGGCACCTCCGAGCAGCCACACATTGTCCATGAAACCGATCGCGGCAACGGGCAGGCTGCCCAGCCCCCAGGTCACGACCATCACCGTCAGGTAGCGGCGGGGCAGTGGGAACGACGCGGTTGCCAGTGCGGCCACCGCGCTTCCGACGCCCATCACGGCCAGCATGAAGCCGAACACCCTGGAGTCACCGCCGAGCTGGTCGCGGACCACGAAAGGCAGCAGGACCTCGATGGGTCCGATCAGGAACAGCACTGACAGGCAGGCCCAAATGAGGGTCCAGAGCAGCCAGGGGGTGCGGATGGTGTAGCTGAACCCTTCGCGGAGGTCGCGGAGGAAGGATCGTGGGACGGCTGTCTCGGACGGTTTTTCGGGACTGTCCAGGCGCTGCCGGCCCAGGAAATTCAGGATCGCGAACGCCAGGAAATGGCACGCAGCCACTCCTGCAACGGCATGTGCCGGCGAGAAGGCCGCCACCAGGATGCCGGCGATGGCGGGTCCGGCAGCCTGTTGGAGGATGGGGCGGACAGTGCCTTCCATGCCGTTTGCCGCCAAGAGGTCCTCCGCTGGCAGGATACGCGGAAGGATGGCTGAATACGCGGGGAAGAAGAAGGCCTGCCCGACGCCCAGGATGAAGGCGCCAATGGCCAAGTGCCAGAGTTGGAGGACATTGAGCATCGCCAGGAGCGTGACTGTGGCGATCACGGCCAGGTTGGCGCCTTCCACAGCGATGATGAGTAGGCGTTGGGGGAGCCGGTCGGCGGCGATGCCACCTGCCAGCACGAATCCCACCAGCCCCACGCTTGCCGCCGTGGCCACCAACGACAACTCCAGTGGGCCGCCGCCCAAGTGGATGACCTCGTAGACCATGGCCACTGCCCACATGCCGGATCCGAAAATGGAGATGGACAGGGCGGAGATCAGCACCCGGAAGTCCCGGTGCACAAAGGGGCGCAGCGCTCTCAGGGCGGCCATTTCACCAGCCTAGACCTGGGTCAGGACGCTGCGTAAGGTTGTCCCGCGCCTGGGGCGGGAGGACGTCAGGTCAAGAAGCGCCCGACGGCGGGGCGTCGCCGTCGTCGATGTCCGGACCTTCGGCCGGGTCCTGGCTGTGCAGGCCGGTATCGTGCGGTTCCCAGCCTTCAGTTTCACCCTCCGCCGGGGCGTCGGTGTGGTGCCGGATGACGTGTTCGTTCTTGTCCGGGGCGTTCATGACGGATACTCCCTGTCCTTGCTGGACTGCTTCCGTAAGTGCCCCCAGTCTACGCCGGGGATGCCAATTGTGGGGTCCGCTCTGCGCGGAATACTGTCCACATAGGGCGCAGAACGGGCCTCGCAACGCGGGAGTGTGGCATAGGCTAAAACCATCAGTTCCCTGAATAATCAGAGCTGCCAAGGAGAGGTGAACATGCCCAAGCGCCCCAACCCGGCGGTGAGAATCGCCCAAGAGACGGCACACAACGCGGTCTTCGATGCCGAAGGCAACACCAAGCCCGGAGTGCACAACGTGCTCCTGAAGGCAGTGGAAGTCCAACGCCCGCTGGTCCTGGCGAATCTTCGCAGGCTGCAGCGCCGGTATCCCAACGATTCCCCGGCGCAGCTGGCCGCCAAACTTGAGCGCCACTACCTGACCGCAGTGGCAGGTGGGGGAGCCGGGGTAGGGGCCATCGCCGTCGTACCTGGCCTGGGGACCGCGGCATCGCTGGGACTCTCCGCCCTGGCCACTGTCGGATTCCTTGAGACCACCGCGCTGTACGCGTCGTCGCTGGCGGAGTTGCACGGCATTCGGCTGACCGACCCCGAACGCGCACGCACCATGGTCATGGCCATCATGCTCGGCGAGGAAGGAACCTCCCTGCTGGGCGCCCTGAGCGGCCAGTCGCTCGGCCGGGGCAAGGGCGTGACCAACGCCTGGGGCAAGACGCTGACCAGGAAGATTCCGGGCAGTGGCTTCGGCGTCGTCCGGGATGCCATTCAACGGGCCTTCCTGAAGAACCTCATAAAGAAGCAGGGCACGGCCTTCCTGGGCCGCGCACTGCCGTTCGGCGTAGGTGCAGTGGTGGGCGGTGCCGGCAATATGATGATGGGCCGTGCTGTTGTGGCCACAGCCAAGGAAGCGTTCGGCCCCCTGCCGGACACCATTCCAGGCGAGCTGCTGCCCAACGCACGCAAGAATGTCCTTGAGAACCCGACATCGGAAGGCGATAACAGTGGATTTGAACGCTGACCTGGGAGAATCGTTCGGCTCCTGGACCATGGGCGACGATGCTTCCATGTTCCGCATCGTGAGCAGCGCCAACGTGGCCTGCGGATTCCACGCCGGCGACCCCCTCACGATGCTGGACAGCTGCCGTGCCGCCTTCGAACTCGATGTCCGGGTGGGCGCCCACGTCGGGTACCGGGACTTGGCCGGTTTTGGCCGCCGTTCGCTGGACATGACGTTCGATGAGCTGTTTGGCGACGTGCTCTACCAGCTCGGAGCCCTGGACGGGATGGCCCACGCGGTGGGTGCCTCGGTGGACTATGTGAAACCGCATGGCGCTTTGTACAACAGGATCGTCCGCGACACTGAGCAGGCTGAAGCTGTGGTCGCGGCCGTCCACGCCTACGATCCCGGTCTTCCCGTGCTCGGCCTGCCCGGCTCCGCCTGGATCACGCTGGCCGACGAAGCAGGCCACCCGGTCTTCCGGGAAGCATTCGTGGACCGGGCCTACCTTCCGGACGGGACACTGGTTCCCCGTACACAGGAAGGCGCCGTACTGCACGACACCGCGGCCGTCGTGGCGCAGGCCGTGCGGCTGGCCACCCGCAAGGAAGTCGTAGCCATCGACGGTTCCGTTGTACCCGTCCAAGCTGACTCCTTGTGCATCCACGGCGACACCCCCGGCGCGGTCAACATGGCAGCAGCCGTTCGCGAAGGCCTTGAGCAGGCAGGCGTGAACATCGAGGCTTTTGCCTGATTTTATGGAGAGGCAGAATTCGTGAGCAGGGAGGCCGCATGGGTGCAGTAGTGGTAGATCCCGGGTCCTCGAGCCTGGTCCTTGACCCTGAGCACGTCCTGGACCGTGCGTCCATGAACCTGGCCAACGCCCTGCTGGGCAACTCCGCCACGGCGCCGGGACTTGAGGTCCTGGTAGGTGGCCTGAAGCTGCGCTTCGTCACGGGTTCCGCCATCGCCGTCACCGGTGCCGAGGGCGTTGTGACCCTCAACGGCGAGGAACTTCCGCTGAACAAACCGATCCGTGTGGCTCCCGGAGCCGTGCTGGCTTTTGGTCCCGCCAGGTTCGGGATCCGCTACTACGTTGCAGTGCACGGCGGATTCACAGGGCGCGGAGCGATTCAAGCCGGCAGGACCCTGACCTTCGGCAAGGCTCAAGGCCAAGGATTCCCCCACATCCATCAGCCGGCCCGGCGCGCACTCGACCCCGAACGGCCGGTGGTCGCCCGGATTACCCGCGGACCGCGGGTGCCAAATTACGACGCCGGATTGTGGCTTCGCTTGACCACGGAACCATGGACTCTCTCACCCGAGTCCGACCGCGTCGGTGCGCGGCTGGCGGGCCGGCCGCTTGAGGTGGCCTCGGCTCCAGCACCCCAGGCCCAACCGTTGGCGGCAGGCTCTGTGGTGTTGCCGGCGTCGGGCCTTCCTGTCATCGCCCTCGCAGACCGACCGGCCACCGCAAAGTCGCCCGTGATTGCGCTGGTCCGCGACGACGACCTCGACTTGATCGGGCAGGCCAGGCCGGGGCAGATGGTGCATTTGCTGGGGTAAAAGTCCGTCGACGCGGCGATTTGTGACGGCCAATAGAGCCTAAAGTGCAACGGCTCCAGTAGCCTCAGGACCATGCCCCGTTTATTGCCTGCGGTTGTGGCCGCAACCGCGATCGCTGTCGCCTGCTCAACGCTGTCCACATTGAGTACCTCGGCTTATGCCGCGCCGGTCACGCCGGCCACTATACAAACAGGCCAACTGCCGCGTGCAGTGGCAGTCAACGCCAAGACCAATATGGTCTATGTGGCGAATTCCGCTGGAAACTCTGTAACAGTTATTGATGGGCTGACAAATGCCACACAGGCGGTGGGTGCTGGCACGAGGCCGATCGCCCTTGCCGTTAACTCGGTCACCAATAAAACATACGTAGCTAACGCGGACAGTAACTCCGTGACTGTAATTGACGGTGCAACCAACGCCGTAGCTACGGTCCCTGTGGGAACACAGCCAAACGATATTGTTCTTAACGCTAAAACAAACAAGATCTACGTCGCGAATCTCCTCGATAACTCGGTAACTGTCATTGACGGCCTTACCCAGGGAACGACAAAGGTTTCCACCGGCAATTGGCCTACGGACCTTGTGGTGAATGATAAGACGAACAAAGTGTATGTAACCAACTACAACGACAGTACTGTGACGGTCATAGACGGAGCCTCAAATGGGACCGTTACCATTCCCGCGGGCAGTGGCGCCAGGGATCCTGCGGTCAATGTGGCCACTGGCAAGGTTTACATAGCCAATAGCTATGGTTCGTCCGTGACCGTCATCGATGGCTCCACCAACGCAACCTCCACGATCACCCTGCCGTTCCATCCGCTGGGAGTGGCTGTCAATTCGGTCACCAACAAGATATTTGCTGGTAACTATCACGTCGGGGGTGCCATTATCGATGGCGCCACCAATTCTGTGGTCGAAAAAGATTTCGGTGATTCTGCACTGGACTTTGCAGTCAATGAAGCAACCAATCAGATTTTTGCTGTGAATCCCTCGACCAATACGGTTACAGTTCTGGATGGTGCCAGCAACACCACAAAGAGGGTTCCGGTAGGCACCGAACCCTTCGCAGTGGCGGTCAACGAGGTAACAGGCGTTGCTTACGTGGCCAACTCCGGTAGCAACACAGTGTCAGCCGTCCAGGTGGCGCCGGGACCGGCGACAGCGAAAAGCGACTTCAACGGAGATGGTCATTCTGACGTCCTCGCCCGGGACTCTGCCGGTGCTCTCTGGTTGTATCCGGGTAATGGTGCGGGTGGCTGGTTGGCTCGCTCGCAGGTGGGGCAAGGCTGGAATGTGATGTCTTCCATTACGGGTCCGGGGGACTTCAACGGTGATGGCTTTGCGGATGTCCTTGCCCGCGACACCAACGGAACGTTGTGGCTTTACGCCGGCAACGGGTCCAGTGGTTGGCTCGCACCCAGGCAGGTGGGGCAGGGCTGGAATGTGATGTCTTCCATTACGGGTCCGGGGGACTTCAATGGTGATGGCTTTGCGGATGTCCTTGCCCGCGACACCAACGGAACGCTGTGGCTCTACGCCGGCAACGGGTCCGGTGGTTGGCTCGCACCCAGGCAGGTTGGGCAGGGGTGGAACATCATGACCGCAATCCTTTGACCGCTCACTAAAGGGCTGGAAGTCCGTCAGCCCTGCAGCTTCTGCGCCAGCATGACCAGGATGCCGCTGGGACCGCGAAGGTACGTCAGCTTGTAGATGTCCTGATAGTTGGCCACACCACGCAGCGGGGTGCAACCGTGTTTGGCGGCGATCTCCAAGGCGGCGTCGATGTCGTCAACCGAGAAAGCCACGCGGTGCATGCCGATCTCGTTGGGAAGGGTTGGGCTCGTTTCGATCGCATCGGGGTGGAGGTACTCGAAGAGCTCCAGCTGGCCCTGGCCGTCGGGGGTTTGGAGCACGGCGATCTTCGCGTGGTTTCCGTCGAGTCCCACGGCGGTGTCGGCCCAGTCACCGCTGACAGTGTCCCGGCCCTGCACCGTCAGGCCCAGGTCGGTGAAGAAGGCGATGGTTTCTTCGAGGTCCCGGACAGCTATTCCGACGTTCTCAAGCTTGATAGGCATGCGTTGACGGTACCAAGGCCCATCCGGCACCTCCAGGGGCCGGACTTAACCGAAAAGCAGATGGGCCACGGTGAAGATCGCCAAACCGGCCAACGCGCCCACCACCGTTCCGTTGATGCGGATGTACTGGAGGTCCTTGCCCACCTGCAGCTCGATCTTCTGCGACGTCTCCTCGGCATCCCAGCGCGCCACCGTGTCAGAGATGACACCGGCGATATCCGAGCGGTAGGTGTTCACCAAATACCCGGCGGCATCACCGATCCAGGTATTGACCTTGCCGGCCAGTTCCTCGTCGTTGACCAGGCGCGTACCAAAGTCGCGCACGGCGCTCTTGAAGCGCTGGCTCAGTTCGCTGTCGGGATCGTCGACGGCGTTGAGCAGCGCGGTCTTGACTGTTCCCCAGGTACGGGAGGCCAGTTCGCGGACCTCCGGATCGCCGAGGATCTGCGCCTTGATCCCCTCAGCCCGCTCGATCATCGCCGGATCATGCTGGAGGTCTTGCGCCAGGTCGGTGAGGTAGGCGTCAATCGACTGCCGGACCTGGTGGTTCGGGTCGGCCTGGACCGCGCGGACGAACTTGGAGAGCTCAACGTGCACGCGGTCACCCACCAGTCCATCGACGAACGTCGGCACCCATAGCGGAGACCGGTCCGACACCAGCCGGTTCACCGTTGCGTGGTTGGCATCCACCCAGTCGGCGGCGCGGTCCACCAGCAGGTCCACCAGCCTGTGATGATGACCGTCGGCGAAGATCCGTTCGGCCATCCGGCCTACGGGCGGCCCCCACGGAGGTGTGAGGAGGTGCTTGCGGACCATGCCCTCGATGACTGCCTGCACGTCGTCGTCGTTGAGGACCGTGAACACGCCACGGATCGCCGCGCCACCCTCCTTGGCCACACGTTCGGCACCGCCGGGTCCCGATAGCCAGTGCCCGGCCTTGCGGGCGATGTCGATGCTGGCCAACTTCTCCTGCACAACCTCCTGCGAGAGGAAGTTGCTCTCCACGAACTCGCTGAGCGACTCACCGATCTGGTCTTTGCGCCGCGGAATGATGGCCGTGTGCGGAATCCGCAGTCCCATCGGGTACTTGAACAGGGCCGTCACGGCGAACCAGTCGGCCAAAGCACCCACCATGCCGCCCTCGGCGGCAGCGCGAACATATTCCAGCCACGGGTACTGCTTCTGCAGTGCAAAGGCCACCGTGAAAATCACGGCCATGGCAATCAGGAGGCCCAGCGCCAAGCGCTTCATGCGGAGGAGCGCCGCCGCTTTCTCCCGCTCACCGGCGGAAAAATCGACGACGGCGGAACGGCCCCGTGCGTCTGCGTCACCGCGCCGTGTGGGTTGCGGGTCCGGCGTGGCGACATCGTCAGTTGGGGTTCGCTCAGAGTTCACCTGCATTAGCCCAGCGTAGTCCCCGTTCGTACAGCGGTGTGGGCTACCGTGTCTGCATGACCACCGACGACTTCACCCCGCTCCGACCCAAGGTTTACGCCCACCGCGGCGCCAGTGCCGCGTACGCAGAGCACACGCGGGCGGCCTATCTGAAGGCTATTGCCGACGGCGCGGACGGGGTTGAGTGCGACGTCCACCTGACCCGGGACCAGCACGTGGTCCTTCTGCATGATGCCAACCTGGACCGCACCTCCACGGGGACCGGGCCTGTTTCCGAGCACACCCTTGAGCAGCTCAGGTCCTTGGATTTCTCGTCGTGGAAGGGAGCCCGTATCCCCGACGCCTACGGGGGAGTGGCCGACCAATTCCTGACGCTGCCTGAATTGTTGGACATCCTGCGTGGAGCCGGCCGCGATATTGGGCTGGCGATCGAACTAAAACACCCAAGCCCTTATGGGCTCAAACTCGAGGAACGGGTCCTGGCGCTTCTGGAGGAAGAAGGATGGTCGCCCGACGAATCCCGGCTGGAGAATATACAGATCTCCTTCATGAGCTTTGACTCGGACTCCGTCCAGAAGTTGCTTGAGTCAGTCCCCGGGCAGCACATCTGCCAATTGGTGGATGACTTCACCGTCCAGGAAATCCGCCAGGAGCTTGGCCTGGGATTCCTCACCGGCGGTGCCGTAGCAAATGTCATGAAGGCTGCCCAGGAAGACGCGGAACGCGTGCTCGACGAAGGGCAAGTGGGCATCGCTGGTCCGGGCATTGACTATGTGCGTGAACATGCCCGAAACGTCCAGCGCTGGCTGGAGGCCGGGCGTATATTCCGGGTTTGGACTGTTGACTCCGAAAAGGACGTTGCACTGTGCCAAGGGTTGGGTATCCACGAGATCACCACCAACCGGCCGGCGCAGGTGCTCGCCCAACTGATGGTCTCCAACTAGCACGCAGCTTTGGGGGCCACCCCGCTTGTGATTGAGTGGTCTCATGTCTTTTCGCTGGTCAGTCCAAGCACGCCGCACCACCTCCGCAGTTGCCCTGAGCGCTTTGCTCCTGGCCAGCGCTGCGAAGCACTTCCGCACGCCGTCCTTCTACAACCCCGTGGTACCGGACTATCTGTGCCGCAACGATGAGCCCGGCTCCGGTTCCAATGGTCCCTTGGCAGTCATGTCCCGCGAGGAATGGATTGCTTCTTCGGGCCTGCTTGAGGCCGCTGCCGCCGTCGGACTCCTGATCCCGGCCACGCGTAAGGCAGCCGCCGACGCCACCACGGCCATGTTCACTGCATTCCTTGCGGGACATATAGATGCCCTGAGACGTGCTTATGGGCCGGACGGCACAGAAAAAGAGCGACGAATCCACACCGTCCGGCTGCCTCTGCAGTTGCCCCTCATCCTGTGGTCCTGGAGTCTCCGGAAATGAGCAGCAGTTCCGCTCCCATGAAGCTGAGGGAGTCGCCGGCCTTCAAGATCGCCCTGTCCCTGAGTATTGCAACGGGCCTCTATGGCGTGTCCTTCGGCGCGTTGTCGGTGGCGTCCGGGTTTGACTTCTGGCAGACGATGGCGCTGAGTCTCCTGCTGTTCAGCGGGGGATCGCAATTCGCGTTCATCGGTGTTGTGGCAGGCGGCGGTTCAGGTGTCGCGGCGATGACGGCCAGTGCCCTGCTGGGTATGCGCAACGGCATCTACGGGATGCAGATCAATGCCATGCTGCGCCCGAGGGGCTGGAGGCGCTATGTCTCGGCCCACGTCACGATCGACGAGTCGACTGCCACCGCCTCCGGCCAGTCCGATCCCGGTGAGCAAAGCCGAGGCTTCTGGACCGCCGGCATTGGAATATTCATCTTGTGGAATATCTTCACGGCCGTCGGAGCCTTGGCCGGCGATGCCATGGGTGACCCCAAGCAGTGGGGGCTGGATGGAGCTGCCGTCGCGGCGTTCCTTGCACTGTTATGGCCGCGACTCAAAGGCCGTGAACCATGGGCCATCGCAGCAGCCTGCGCGTTGGCCACGATCCTGGCCGTCCCGTGGGTTCCGTCCGGCGTTCCCATCCTCGTGGCCGCAGTGGTCGCCGGGGTCATCGGATGGTTCAGCCACGCCCGCATGGACGAAGGCCTGGAGCCGGACGTCGATCCCTACGCGGAGAAGCACCGGCACGGGAATGAGGGCGGGAAATGAACCTTTGGCTGTGGATCCTCATTGCCTGCGCGCTGGCCTACCTCACCAAGCTGATTGGCTACTTTGTGCCTGCGAAGCTGTTGGACAATCCCCGCATCATGCATGTGGCCGGGACCATGACGATTGGGCTGCTCGCGTCCCTGACGGTGGTGAACGCTGTGGCGTCCGGGCAGGGGCTGGTTCTCGATGCCCGGATCGGCGCCTTGGTGGCTGCCGCCGTCGCACTGTTGCTTCGCGCGCCGTTCCTGGTGGTCGTCATTGCGGGCGCGGCAGCCGCAGCATTGCTGCGGCTGCTCGGTTGGGGCTGACGACAGAACTGAACGCCAGCTGCGGCGGGTTCAGGCGCTTTCGCTAAGGGTCACTCCCGGGATTCCCGACTGCTCAGGAAGGGGGCGCGAGGGCCGTTCGGTCCGGATGGCGTCCTCGATCAAAGCCACGGGGCGCTTCCAGGCCTCGGAGCCCGGTTCCATGGTGTCGACGGCGCCGATCAGCATGGCAACCAACCGGACCATGTCCTCGATGGTGATGTCGCGGCGCAGGGTTCCCTGGCCCTGCCCGCGTTCCAGAAGGGTGGCCATGGCTCCGATGAGACCACCGGTGATTCCCATGAGAAGCCCGCGGCGGCCGGCAACGGCATCCAGCAGGTTGGCGTCTTCGCTGGCAACCCGCATCACGGCGTCGATGACGTTGATGAGTCCTTCGGCGGCATCCATGCCGTCGGTTGCCGCAGCTGCCACAGGGTCCACGTGCTGGCGCAGTTGCCGCGACAGTGCGGCGAGGACCAGCTGTTCCTTGTCGGAGAAGTTGCGGAACAACGTTGCGGGGCCAACTCCAGCGGTGGCGGCGATGGTCTGCAAGGGTACGTCCGGTCCAAATTCGCGGAAGCACTGCCGGGCGGCGGTAATGATCTTGTCCACATTGCGTGCGGCGTCTGCCCTGAGGGGCTTGCGTTCAGAGGGCTGTTCCATGTTTGTCAGAGTAGCAACGCAGGCGTTCCGGCCTGTTGTTACGCGGGAGTACGTTCTTATATGACAAACCAGCACATGAAACACTGGATTCATGTTGCTTGCATTCTCAGTCGCCCCTTCAGGCCAGCCCGCGTCCGCCACCAGCGGGGGACCAGCCCCCGACGCTTCCGTGCACGATGCTGTTGCCGCCGCCGTCAAGATCGTCCGTGAGTCGGGGCTGCCCAACCAGACCGACTCCATGTTCACCACCATTGAGGGCGAATGGGACGAAGTTTTCGACGTCGTCAAGCGCGCCACTGAGGCGGTTGGGCGCTATGGCAGCCGCGTCTCGCTGGTCATTAAGGCAGACATCCGGCCTGGCTACAGCGGCGAGCTGACCGGCAAGGTCGAACGCCTGGAAGACGCGATCTCCGCCTCGGAGTAGAAGCTTTCCCCAGCAGGCCGCGAGTGCCAGACTGGGGGCCATGATTGAACACGTGGCTGAACCTGGGTGGGTTGACGTCGAGCGTTACCTGACTGACGTCGTCGTGCGTCCTGAGCCTGCCCACCGACGCGCGGTGGATTCCGCGCTTGAGGCGGGCATGCCGGCTATCGAGGTGGCACCCAATGCGGGCAAGCTGCTGCGGATGCTGGTGCAGTTGTCTGGGGCCCGGCGCGTACTCGAGATCGGCACGCTGGCCGGATTCAGCAGCATCTGGATGGCTCAGGGACTGCCCGACGACGGCAGGATCGTCACGTGCGAATACCTCCAGAAGCACGCCGACGTGGCCCGTGCCAACCTCGATGCTGCCGGCGTGGGACACAAAGTGGACATCCGGGTGGGGGCTGCCCTGAACACGCTTCCGACGCTGGCCGGCCAGGAACCGTTCGACCTTGTCTTCATCGACGCCGACAAGGAAAACGATGCCAACTACCTTGATTGGGCCATCAGGCTGGGCCACCCTGGCACGGTGATCGTGATGGACAACGTGATCTGGGACGGGGCCATCCTCGAGCCGGGGCGGGATGAAACCAACGCGCCGGGGATCGTCAAGGCTTTGGAAATGATGGGCCAGGACCCGCGCTTGGATGCCACGGCCATCCAGACGGTGGGCAGCAAGGGCTGGGACGGCTTCGCGATCGCGCGGGTGCGGTAGATGGATTTCACGCTTCGCCCTGCAACGGTGGAAGACGCCGGGGCCATGGCCGCCATGCATCTGCAGTCCTGGCGGGAAAGCTACGGACACCTGCTGCCGCGGGAATTCTTCGAGCGGCAGGAAGCGGGGCTGCCCCAACGCGCCGACAAATACCGGGAGTTCATCGCGGCAGGTCATACTCGGATGCTGGCCTTCGGTCCCGATGGTGAGCTGGTGGGACTTGGCGCCGCCGGTGAAGGCCGGGATGAGGACCGCCCGTGCGACGTGGAGCTGTTCATGCTCTACACCCTGGAACACATCCACGGCAGGGGAGTCGGGCAGGCTTTGGTGGATGCCCTGATCGGCGAGGGTCCGGCGTACCTGTGGGTCCTGGACGACAACCCGCGGGCGCAGGCCTTCTACCGGCGCAACGGCTTCGTTCCCGACGGAAAGCGCCAACTGTGCGACCCGTCCTGGTACTCGCTGCCCGAACACCGGATGGTGCGTCCCGGCGTCGTGTCCTGACTCAACGTTCGCTGTCCTCCGGCTGGCCCATGTCTACGGGCGCATCCAGCGGCGCGTCGGGATCCGCCGGCGGTTCGAGAACCGGCGGCGAGTCGAGCAGGCTGGGCGGTTTGGGCACCCGCGTCAGCAGCAGGCAGACCACCGTGAGCCACGCGACTGCGGCAGTCAGTACCTCCGCCCACACCGACGCTCCAACATTCATGATGCGATCATATGGCTCAACCAGCCCAACTGTAAGTATCCTTACTAATTATGTGACTGAACCGGGTAATACGGCATTCCACTAGGCTGGGAGCATGGATCAGGCGGGGCGGAAATAGTGGCACGACGAGGAAAGAAGTCGACGGCGGGAGTCGTCGAGGTGCCTTCCGGCACCCGCCCCGGAGGTCCGGCAGAAGGCGTCTACTACATTGATACCGGCGATTGCGAGCTGCTCCAGGACCAGGACAATTCCAACGGGTGGCTCCTGAAGATCAACGGCGTCATGAGCTCGCACATCGACCTGGCGGATCCGCTCTTCCTGGACTTCGAGTACATGCGCTGGATCGCGGCCCTGGTGGAATCACGATGGCCCCGGGAGCATAAACCGAAGCTGCGCGCGCTGCATCTGGGCGGAGGTGCTTGTTCGATGGCGCGGTACTTCCACTCCGCGTACCCGGAAGCCCGGCAGGTCGTCGTCGAACTGGATGGCAAGCTGGCCGACTACGTCCGCGGCTGGTTCGACCTGCCGAAAGCGCCCTTGCTGCGGATCCGCGTGGGTGAAGCGCGGGAGGTCACCGAGTCCCTCACGCCTGATACCCGGGATCTCATCATCCGTGATGTCTTCGCCGGCGCCTTCACTCCGCGCGCCCTGACTACGCGGGAATTCACGGCCCACGCCGACGCCGTGCTGGCCGCGGACGGGCTGTATGTGGTCAATTCCGGAGACGCGCCCGACCTGAAGAATGCCCGGGCGGATGCCGCCACCATCGCCGACACCTTCGAGCACACCATGATCATCGCCGACTCCGCCATGCTCAAGGGGCGTCGTTACGGCAACATGATCATGGCCGGAAGCCACGTCCCGTTCGGCGATGATCCAACCCTGGCGCGGAGGCTTCTGGGCGGGGGCGTGCCCGCCCATATCTGGGACGACAGCAAGGTCCGGGCCTTCGCAGCCGGCACCCCCGTCCGCCACGATCCGCCCACCGACTGACCCACCCCCTTTGGAGTTTTTGTACACATAACGCCCTTATGAACGGCTTTTAAGGCCATTAGATGTACAAAAACTCCAGGGGTTAGGGGGCGCCGAGCAGCTCCTTCCGGCGGCTCTCGGTCTCCTCGCGCAAAGCCTGCACGACGGCGGCTACCGCGGGGCGGCGCATGGAGTCGGGGCGGAGGACCATCCAGTAAGGCAGTAGTTCCGCGAAATCCGACGGCAAAAGCCTCACGAGGTCCGGGTGCCGGTCCGCCATGAAGCATGGCAGGAAGCCAACACCGGCCCCGGCCCTAGTCGCCTCCACGTGCACGAACACATTCGTGGAGCTCAGGCCGTCGCGCATGGTGGGAACCAGCCTGCGGGGCGCGTCGAGATCGTCCACTTGCAGCATCGAATCCACAAAGTAGACCAACTGATGCCGTGTGAGCTCCTCAATGCTGGAGGGCGTCCCGTGGTCCGCCAGATACTGCCGCGAGGCGTACATGCCCAGCCTGTACTCGCCCAGCCGGAGCGCCTCGGCCCGGTGCACCTGCGGCGTCCCCACCACCACCTCGATGTCGAGCCCGGACCTCTGCTGCAGCGCCCGACGTGTGACGGTCACGATCTCCACGCTCAGCCCAGGATGCTCCCGCCGAAGCCGGGCAACAGCGGGAGCCGCGATGTAGGCGCTGAAGCCATCGGTCGCGGTCATGCGCACGACGCCGGTAATCGGGTCGGGTGCGCGGTCGCTGGGTCCCAGGGCGCTCACCGCAGCTTCGATGCGTTCGGCGACCAGCACGGCTTCGGCGCCGAGGTCCGTCACTTCCCAACCACCGGCCGCACGCGCGAGGACCCGGCCGCCCAGCGCCTTCTCCAGCGCCGCTATCCTGCGGGAAACGGTGGTGTGGTTCAGTCCCAAGGCTTGGGCCGCCGTCGTGAATTTACCTGAACGTGAGACGGCAAGGAAGATGAGGAGGTCGTCGGGGTTGGGATTCATATCTGCAATTCTGCACACCTAAGGTGCCTTATTGGTCATTGAGGCATAACAAATCTGCGGCAATACTCAGTGGAGCATGTCGTGTTGTGGTTCACATCACGTTCAAAAGGGTCGAAGAAGACACTGAGGAGATGGATATGAGCGTAGAGCAGCGCTCCGCATCAAGGGCTGGGAAAGACTCCGGCAAGGGCTCCGGCCTGAAGAAGATCGTCGCGGCCTCGATGGTGGGCACCGTGGTGGAGTGGTACGAGTTCTTCCTGTACGCCACCGCCGCCACCTTGGTTTTCGGCAAGTACTTCTTCCCGAGCACCGGCAACGAACTGGACGGCATCATCCAGGCCTTCATCACCTACGCCGTCGGCTTCGTCGCCCGGCCCCTGGGCGGCATCGTGTTTGGCCAGATCGGCGACAAGCTCGGCCGCAAGCCCACGCTGCAGCTGACGATCGTGATCGTGGGCGTCTCCACCTTCCTGATGGGATGCCTCCCGGGCTTCCTGGACATCGGATACTGGGCGCCGGCCATGCTGGTGGCCCTCCGCTTCATCCAAGGCTTCGCGCTCGGCGGCGAGTGGGGCGGCGCGGTCCTGTTGGTCGCTGAGCACAGCCCCAACACGTCACGCGGTTTCTGGTCCTCCTGGCCGCAGGCAGCCGTGCCGGTTGGCAACCTGCTGGCCACTCTGGTCCTGTTCGTCATGTCCACCACGCTCAGCAGTGAAGCCTTCCTCGGCTGGGGTTGGCGCGTAGCGTTCTGGCTCTCCGCAGTGATCGTGTTCGTCGGCTACTACATTCGTACCCACGTCACCGAAGCCCCGATCTTCCTTGAAGCCAAAGCACAGGTGGAGGAATCCAAGGCCATCAGCTACGGCGTCGGCGAAGTCATCCGCAAGTACCCCAAGGGCATCCTGCAGGCCATGGGCCTTCGGTTCGCGGAGAACATCATGTACTACCTGGTGGTCAGCTTCGCGATCGTCTACCTCAAAAGCGTCCACAAGTACGACACCTCCTCGCTCCTTCTGGCACTCCTGATCGCCCACGTGATCCACTTCCTGGTGATCCCGCAGGTCGGCCGCCTGGTTGATTCCTGGGGTCGCAAGCCGGTCTACCTGATCGGTGCCATCACCGGTGCGGTCTGGCCGTTCTTCGCCTTCCCGATGTTCGACACCAAGAACGCCGTGATCATCGTGCTCGCCGTAACCATCGGTCTGTGCCTGCACGCCTTCATGTACGCCGGACAGCCGGCCATCATGTCAGAGCTCTTCCCCACCCGGATGCGCTACTCCGGTGTCTCACTCGGCTCCCAGGTCACGTCGATCTTCGCAGGATCACTCGCACCGCTGCTGGCCACCCAGTGGCTCAAGGACACCGGCTCCTGGGTTCCCACCGCGATCTACCTTGTGGTCGCCTGTGCGATTACCGCCGTCGCCGTCGTTTCCTTGAAGGAAACCAAGGGTATTGCGCTTGAGTCCGTGGATGAAGCGGACGCAGAGCGTCATGGACTGACCACCGCGAAAGGCTAATGAGATGGACAACTCCTTGAACGGACGCAAAGCGCTGGTGACCGGAGGCGCGAGCGGAATCGGGGCCGCCTGTGCCCGTGCGCTCGCCGCCCGCGGGGCGAAAGTAGTAGTGGCCGACGTCGATGCCTCCGGAGCGGCGGCCCTCGCCGATGAGCTGGGCGGCACTGCCTGGACCGTGGATCTGTTGGATGTTGATGCTTTGGCGGCGCTGAGCCTCGACTGCGACATCCTGGTCAACAACGCGGGCATCCAGAAAGTTGCGCCGATCGAGGAGTTCGATCCTTCCGAGTTCCGGCGGATCCTGGCCCTGATGCTGGAGGCCCCGTTCCTCCTCATCAGGGCTGCCCTCCCGCACATGTACGCCAACGGGTTCGGCCGCATCATCAACGTCTCGTCAGTGCACGGGATTCGGGCCTCGGCCTACAAGAGCGCGTACGTTTCGGCGAAGCACGGGCTTGAGGGGCTCAGTAAAGTCACGGCCCTGGAGGGTGGCGAGCACGGGGTCACGTCCAACTGCATCAACCCCGGTTACGTCCGCACGCCGCTGGTGGAGAAGCAGATCGCCGACCAGGCCCGGCTCCACGGCATCCCCGAGGCCGAGGTGCTCGCCAAGGTGATGCTGACGGAGTCGGCTGTGAAGCGGCTGGTGGAGCCTTCCGAGGTTGCGTCTCTGGCGGCCTGGCTGGCCTCCGACGACGCCGGCATGGTCACCGGCGCGAGCTACACCATGGACGGTGGGTGGTCGGCGAGGTAGTCCCGCGCCCCCTCGTGCCCCGCCCCCGCTCCCGCGAGGTGACAGTTAATGACAATGTTCGGCGCTCGGATTGTCATTAATTGCCAACTCGGCGGGGGAACCAACCCGCCGGCACTTAGAGTGGCCGCATGGCTAAAGTGAGGTCTTTGCGTTTCAAGCGGACAGCCGCGACGGTGATCAACTTGGCCGCCGTGACCGCATTCACGGTGATGCTTGTGACAACAGGGGCACCACTGTACTGGGCAGTCATCTTTGCTGTTGTTGGCGTCTTTGGTTCTTACGCCGTTCTGTATTTGGACGCTGTCTTCGCAAAGCTGCGCTTCCATCGCTTGCTGCGGCGCGGAAAATTGGAGTGTTGGATCCGCTGCCATGAGCCACAGCGGAACGGTCGATGGGTGGGCTGGGAGCGTGGACTGGTGACGTTCCGGGCTCCAGCTGTGGACTTTGTCAGAACGGATCCGAACAATCCGTCGCAGGAAAAGCTCTTCACTTTTCTGGTCTCCGGGAGGGTCGAGCCCAACTTGCGGGACTCGCTCCCGAATGATGCGCGCTGGCTTGGCCGGGGTGTCCGCTCGATCCAGCTGGAAACAACCCGGGGCACTATTGACATCGCCGGCTTTCCCGAGGCCATGGAGCAGCTGGAAGTGGAGCTCTTCCTCGCCCCCGCCGAGGTGACAGTTAATGACAATGTTTGGCGCGCGGATTGTGATTAATTGCCAACTCGGCGGGGCTGATCAGGCCGTTTCGTCCACCAACTCGGCCCGGCGCAGCCCGTCACCGCGGACCCACAGCTTGTAGGCCACAAACAGGAGCGCCAGCCAGGCCCCGCCCACATACAGGGCGATCCGTGTGTCCTCGAAAACGCCGAGGATCACGATCACCATCGCCATGAATGCCATGGTGAGGATGGACGCCGTCGGCCACAGCGGTGAACCGAATTCCGACGCCGGCAGGCCCTTGCGCCTGATCTCCCGCTTCATGGCAACGTGCGAGGCGAGGATCATCACCCACACCCACACGGTGGCGAAGGTGGCAATGGAAGCGATGACCACGAAGACGTCTTCGGGAATCACTGCGTTCAGCACGACGCCCACCAGCAAAATGCCGCCCATCATCACCACGGTCATCCACGGGACGCCATGGCGGGAGATCTTGCCAAAGCTCTTTGGCGCGTGCCCCTGTTGCGCCAGCCCGAACAGAATGCGGCCGGCCCCGAAGATGTCGCTGTTGATGGCGGACAACGCTGCCGTGATCACCACTGCGTTGAGAATGTGCGGTGCGGCGGGGATGCCCAGGCCATCGAAGATCTGCACGAACGGACTGCCGTTGCTGCCGATTTCATTCCACGGGAAGATGCTCATCAGCACGCCCAGGGTCAGGACGTAGAACAGCAGCACGCGAACGGGCACAGTATTAACAGCCTGCGGAATGACCTTCTTGGGATCGGCAGCTTCGCCTGCGGTGATGCCAATCGTTTCGATGCCCCCAAAGGCAAACATCACGACGGCGAACGCGGCCAAGAGCCCCTCGAAACCGTTAGGGAACAGACCGCCGTGGTTCACAAGGTTCCCCAGCCCCGGCGCCACGCCGCCGCCGTCGGCCGTTTGGAAACCGAACACGACGATCGCTGCGCCGCCGACGATCATGGCGATAATCGCCACCACTTTGATCAGCGAGAACCAGAACTCAAGCTCGCCGAACACCTTCACGCTGAGCAGGTTCATGGCCCCCAGGAACAGGATGATCGCGAGCACCCAGATCCATCTGTCCACCTGCGGGAACCAGAAGCCCATGTAGATGCTGAAAGCAGTGACGTCGGCGATTGCCACGATTGCCATCTCGAAGACATACGTCCACCCGGTCACAAAACCGGCGAAAGGGCCGAGGTAGCGGCTGGCGTACTGCCCGAAGGAGCCGGAAACGGGGTGCCGCACTGCCATTTCGCCGAGTGCGCGCATCACCATGAAGACGGCGGCGCCGCCGATGATGTAGGCGAGGAGAACGGCCGGGCCGGCTTTTTGGATGGCCGACGCGGAGCCGTAGAAGAGGCCCGTGCCGATCGCTGATCCGAGTGCCATGAAGCGGATGTGTCGGACGTTGAGGCCCCGGCTAAGTGCCGTACCTGCGGCTTGGAGGACAGAGCTCTCCTCAGCCAGCTTGGTTTGTTGCATGGTAAAACCTTCTCGTCTTTGGGAGGGGATCGCTATCCAGCAGATCACTTTTGGGGGCTCTGTGATCGGACTCACGGGTGTTTGGTGTCTTTGATCGCAGACACTCCGGAGCGCTGCCAGTTACACGGTGGTAAAAGTCATAGTTCCCGGTCGGATAGGATGACCGCGGACAGGACTTCAACACGGTCAGGCATCCCTCGCACTCGCGTCGCCCCCAATTGAACTCTGTGCTGACTCGCATCTGTTATCTGGGGGACTCATGATTTCCGTAATCCGCGCTACCCGACGCCGTTGGGCCGCTGCCGTTGTTGCCGTCGTGGCCGGGGCTTCCTTGCTTTTCGCTGCTCCTGCCCAGGCCTATGAAATACCGACATTCGAGGTCCCGAACGCGTCCCAGGCGCCCGTGCCGTTTGTGGAGCGGGTGAGTGACGCCGCCGGTGTCGTTGAACTGTGGAAGACCGGCGGTCCCGCGACACGCACCGCCGCAGCTGCAGCCCTGGTGGATGGCGCTGATGCGATCCAGGCATTTCTCGACGGCAGACAGGACGTCGCGCTGGCAGCTGACCGGAAGCAGTTGGTCACCGAGCTGACGACGCGGGGAAGCGAGCACGTACGACCGTCGGCCGCAAAAGTCCTGGCATCCAACGACCCCGCGCTGATCAACGACTTCCTCGCCGTCGGATGGGGCCAGACGTGGCGCGGTGATCTCAGGACGGCTGCGACCTACTTCCTCGAATACGGCAATGTCCACGTCGCGCAGGCTGCTTCCGAGAGCTTGGACCAAGGCGACGCTGCCGTGGAGAAATTCGTCCTTGAAGGTTGGCGTGCCAAGGTCTTCATGACAGACCGCCAGGCGGCTTACGCGGTGCTTGCTTCGTCGAATGCCACGGTTTCTGCCGCTGCGGAGGCAGCACTCAACACCGGTGATGGAGCTGTCGTTGCTGACTTCCTCCGCTACGGCCAGTTTGTAGCCGCCGATCACGACGCAGAATCCTCGGCAGTTTCGGCGTTATTGCAGCAGGTTAAAACGGACATCGCATCCAATCCTGCCGGTGCTGCCGGCATCGCTGACCGAGCCAATACCGCCGTCGTGAAGGCGCGAAACACCGCAGCCGCCGCGAGGACCGCGGACACCGCGCGGCTGATGGCTGACTGGAAATTCCAGTCTGCACAGGCAAAGCCGCGCGCCATCATCGACGGTGCCAGTATGAGCACCAACAAACCTTTCCTGGAGGCTTTCAGTAAGGCAGCCAAGGAGATACCCGGTCTTCTCGCCACGCTGACGGCGCCCGGCGCTGACCTCGGCGCGCTGACCCAGGAAGGCCGCCAGGCCGCGTTGGACCTTGCGCTCGTGGGCACGCCTGAAGTCCGGAAAGCCGCGGAAGCTGCCCTGCTTGGCGGAGACGCCGCCATCAAGGACTTCATCGCCGTCGGACACGATGCCGCATTCGAACTGGACGGGGCAGCCCTGGTCGCGGACCGGCAGCGTGCTTTCCAGTACCAAGCAACCGGGGGCAAATATCTGCAGGAAGCTGCTCTGAATGCCGTGAAGTCGACTAACCATGCAGACGTCCGGTTCTTCCTGGAGTTCGGATTTGCCATGGCGCAGGACCTAGATAATCGCATCCTCGCTTATCAACAGCTGAACAATGCTGGTCTCGAACTTCGGGTAGCGGCGAACCTCGCTTTGGAGGGAAGCCGGGCAGATACCCAGGCCTTCGCTACAAATGGACGCTTTGCAGCCGCTGACCGGGACGCCGCAACTGCCACCCACGTTGCATCCATCGACGCCATGATCACCGAACTCGCCGGATTGGCCAACCAGGCAACGGTCGACGCCGGCAAGGCCGCTGACGCTGCCAAGGCGGCCGAAGCTGCCGCGGAAGCTGCCCGTCAGGCCGAGGCCGCCCGCCAGGCCGAAGCTGCACGCCAAGCCGCCGCAGCGGGGAACTCCCCGTTTGCGGCCGGAAACGTGGACGCATCGCAGGGATTCGCAACCGGAGCTGCCCCGATCGTCGTTCCGTGGCCGCGCGACTCTTCCCCCGCCGTCGTACTGGGCGAAACGGGAGCCGCACCGGCTGCCGCATCAACGCCGTCGGCAGCCCCGAGCATTTCCGTGCCCCCGGCAGCATCTGCCGCGCAGGGTTCCACGTCGGTGGATTCACGGTCACAGGAAGCGGCTGCTCCCTTGGCTGCGTCCTCTGCGGGCATGAATTGGTGGACCATCAGGCTGATTGTGGTGCTGGTCCTGGCAGCGGCTGGAGCCATCACGCTCCTGCTGAGGCGTAAGGGCACAGCGGGGAAGGGCTAGCCACAGTAACCACTGAGCGCACCGCCGTCCGTACGGGATCCCAGACACCGATCCCCGCCAACCCGCTGGTGTTCACTCCCTAAAAGGTGCACGCTTGAGTACGGGATACCGGACAGCTCCTGCGGTAGCCCTTCAGGACCACAGCAGCGAGGAACAATGACCACCACGCCAACCGCGCCGGGCAAAGCCACGTCCAAAGTCCCGGCTGCCGAAAATACCCTGCGCATCCTGAAGCTGTTGGCTTCGCGGCGGGGGCCGATGGCGGCGTCGAACATTGCCACTGCGTTGGGCCTGCCGCGGTCCAGCGTCTACCACCTGCTCGGCGTGATGGAGGCGAACGGCTTCGTTCTGCACCTCCATGAGGAACAGCGCTACGGCCTGGGCATCAGCGCCTTCGAACTCAGCTCCGCGTACTCGCGCCAGGAGCCGCTGTCCCGTTTGGGCCGGCCCATGCTGGCTTCGCTCGTGGACGTGATCGGCGAGAGCGCACACCTGGCGGTGCTCCACGGCCGGGACGTCCTCTACATTGTGGAGGAACGCGCCAAGAACCGCCCCAGTCTGGTGACCGACGTCGGCGTCCGCCTTCCCAGCCACCTCACCGCCAGCGGCCGCGCCATCCTCGCTGCCCTGCCCAAGTCGCAGGTCCGTGCGCTGTACCCGAACGCTGCGGCCTTCACCTCGCGCAACGAGGTCGAATTTCCCATCATGAAGTACTCGGCCCTGTCGTCCCACCTCGACCAGGTGCGGCAGCGCGGTTACGCCACCGAAAACGGCGAAATTACGCCTGGATTCGGCTCCATCGCAGTGCCCGTGACGGATCACGTTGGATGGCCGACGGCGGCAGTCGCCGTCACCTTCCTGGAGGACAAAGTGCCTGCTGAGCAGTGGCCGGTACTGGCCGCGCGCATCAGGAAGGCTGCGGACGAACTTTCCGTCCGGATCCACGGGCGTCCGACGGCGGGCTGACGCGGCTCGCGGTCTTGGCGCGCCCTGCGTGTCGTCCGCTAATTGCCGTCGGCCTGCGGTGAATCGCGCTCAACCATCGCGCGGAAGGTTTCCAGCTCGGCCCGGAAACTGCCCCGGTACGATCCCGTGGCAAACAGCCTGCCGACCACCGTGGCCACCAAACCCCGCGTCTCGAACACCTGCTGGATGCGGGTTCCACCGCCTTCGGGTGTGAACGTGACATCCGATTCCCCTTTGAGGATCGCGTTGCCGAACTTCGTCCGGATATGCCGTGGCCGTTCCGCTGCGATGACCACCGTGGGGCTCGCCATCCGGCCAAACCACACCGTATAGCTGCTCCCGGCCTGGTCGGTGGAACCGACGCGATCCGTCACCCGGGTGACGCCGCCGATCCACTCGGTGAACCGGTCCGGGTCGGTCCAGGCCTCGAAAACCCGCTCCGGGGGCACTGCGACGAACGTGGACACTCGATACGTTGCCATGGGTCCAGGATGCGCGTGATGGCGTCCGAAAGCGAGACCCTGCGCATGTCTGTAATACCGGACAGCACCCGTCCAAAAGGCATTCCAGGCAACTGTCGAACAGGCTCTACTGGATACAGAAGATCTTTCACCCAGACACTTTTCGAGAGATGAAGGAGCCATCATGGCACCCGCCGATTTCACTACTGGAGCCCGCCCGGTCAAAGCCGCCCGTGGTACTGAGCTCACCGCCAAGTCGTGGCAGACCGAAGCGCCGTTGCGTATGTTGATGAACAACCTTGATCCTGAGGTTGCCGAGCGTCCTGATGACTTGGTGGTCTACGGCGGCACGGGCCGCGCAGTGCGGTCCTGGGCTGCTTTCGACGCCATCACCCGGACCCTGGAAACCATGGAAAAGGACGAGACCCTCCTGGTCCAGTCGGGGAAGCCGGTGGGTGTGTTCCGCACGAATGAGTGGGCGCCGCGGGTGTTGCTGGCGAACTCGAACCTGGTGGGGGACTGGGCGACGTGGCCTGAGTTCCGCCGTCTGGAGGCTGAGGGCCTGACCATGTATGGGCAGATGACCGCGGGTTCGTGGATTTACATCGGCACGCAGGGCATCCTGCAGGGCACCTACGAAACCTTCGCCGCCGTCGGGCGCAAGCTTGCTGCTGAGGGCCGGCACCCGGCGCCCGCGCCGGAGGGCTCGGAGGAGGGTTCCCTGGCCGGGACCCTGACCCTGACCGGTGGGTGCGGTGGCATGGGCGGGGCGCAGCCGCTGGCGGTGACCTTGAATGATGGTGCGTGCTTGATCGTGGATGTGGACGAGACCCGGCTGCGCCGCCGTGCCGGCAAGCGGTACCTGGACGAGGTCGAAACGGACCTGGACACCGCGATCGCGAAGGTCAATGCGGCTAAGGCTGAGCGTCGTGGCTGGTCCGTAGGCTATGTGGGTAACGCCGCGGAGGTGTTCCCGGAGCTGCTCCGCCGCCACAAGGCGGGCGAGTTGACCATTGATGTGGTCACGGACCAGACCTCCGCCCACGACCCCCTGTCCTACCTGCCCGAGGGCATCACGGTTCAGGAGTGGCACACCGAAGCCGGAGCCGATCCGGAAGGGTTCACTAAGAAGGCCCAGGCGTCGATGGCGAGGCATGTGCAGGCGATGGTGGAGTTCCAGGACGCCGGGGCTGAGGTGTTCGATTACGGCAACTCGATCCGGGATGAGGCCCGCAAGGGCGGCTATGACCGGGCGTTTGAGTTCCCGGGATTCGTTCCGGCGTATATCCGGCCGTTGTTCTGCGAGGGTCTGGGCCCGTTCCGCTGGGTCGCCCTGTCGGGGGACCCGGAAGACATCCGTGTGACGGATGAGGCGATCAAGGAGTTGTTCCCGGAGAACAAGCACCTGCACAAGTGGTTGGATGCCGCCGCGGAGCGGGTCGAGTTCGAGGGCCTGCCGGCGCGTATTTGCTGGCTCGGGTACGGCGAACGCCACCAAGCGGGGCTGCTGTTCAACCGGCTCGTGGCTGAGGGTAAGGTCAAGGCCCCGATCGTGATCGGCCGTGACCACCTGGACTCCGGTTCGGTGGCTTCCCCGTACCGGGAGACCGAGGCGATGAAGGACGGTTCGGACGCTATCGCTGACTGGCCGCTGCTGAACGCGCTGACCGCTGCGTCGTCGGGGGCGACGTGGGTGTCGATCCACCACGGTGGCGGGGTCGGGATCGGCCGGTCCATCCACACCGGCCAGGTTTCCGTGGCCGACGGCACCGAACTCGCCGCGGCGAAACTGACCGCACTGCTGACCAACGACCCCGGCATGGGCGTCATCCGCCACGCCGACGCCGGCTACGAACGCGCCATCGACGTCGCCCACGAACGCGGCGTCCGCATCCCCATGAATGAAGGCAAATAAATGACTCTGACAACACACGAACCGCTGACCGTCACCCTCGGCTCCAGCGGCGTGACCCCGGAAGACGTCGTCGCCGTCGCACGCCACGACGCCAAGGTGACCATCTCCCAGGACGCCCTGGACACCGTTGCCAAGGTCCGCGCCCACATCGACGGCCTGGCTACCAGCGAGGTTCCGGCGTACGGCATTTCAACGGGTTTCGGTGCCCTGGCCAACCGCCACATCCCGAACGAACTCCGCACCCAGCTGCAGAAGTCACTGATCCGCAGCCACGCGGCGGGCATGGGTCCGGCCGTGGAACGCGAAGTCATCCGCGGCATCATGTTCCTCCGCGCCAAGACCCTGGCTTCCGGCCGCACGGGCGTCCGGCCCGTGGTCCTGCAGACCATGGTGGATGTCCTCAACGCCGGCATCACCCCGGTGGTCCGCGAGTTCGGCTCGCTCGGCTGCTCCGGCGACCTCGCTCCGTTGTCCCACTGCGCGCTGGTGCTGATGGGTGAAGGCGAAGCAACAGGGCCCGACGGCGAACTGTATGGGGCCGCAGGCAAGGCACCTGTTGCTGAGCTGCTCGCGCAGCACGGCATCGAGCCGGTAACCCTGGCCGAGAAGGAAGGCCTGGCGCTCGTCAACGGCACCGAGGGAATGCTCGGTATGCTGCTCATGGCCATCGCGGACCTGCGCATGCTGCTGGCGACCGCCGATGTCACCGCCGCGCTCAGCGTGGAGGCCCTCCTCGGCACGGACCAAGTGTTCCTGCCCGAACTGCACGCAGCACTGCGTCCGCACCCGGGGCAGGCCGCCAGCGCCGACAACATGCTGCGCGTGCTGTCTAACTCGCCGATCGTTGCATCCCACCGGATCAACGACACCAAGGTCCAGGACGCCTACTCCCTGCGGTGCGCACCCCAGGTTGCCGGTGCCGTCCGCGACACGGTTGACCACGCAGCCCTGGTCGCTTCCCGCGAACTGGCCGCAGCCATCGACAACCCGGTGGTCCTGCCCGACGGCCGTGTCACCTCCAACGGCAACTTCCACGGCGCCCCCGTCGCGTATGTGCTGGACTTCCTGGCCATCGCGGTCGCCGACCTCAGCTCCATTGCCGAGCGTCGTACGGACCGCATGCTGGATCCTGCCCGCTCACATGGACTTCCGGCGTTCCTGGCTGCCGATCCGGGCGTGGACTCGGGCCTCATGATCGCCCAGTACACCCAGGCCGGCCTGGTCTCGGACAACAAGCGCCTCGCGGTCCCGGCGTCGGTGGACTCGATCCCGAGCTCCGCCATGCAGGAAGACCACGTGTCCATGGGCTGGCACGCGGCCCGGAAGCTGCGCAAGGCCGTTGAGAACCTGCGGCGCGTGCTCGCCGTCGAGCTTGTCACCAGCGCCCGCGCGATCGACATGCGCACGCAGCTGTCCGACGGCGAACTCACCCCGGGTCCTGCGGGCGCGGCGGTGCTTGAGGTGCTTCGTGAAGTGGTCCAGGGGCCGGGTACGGACCGGTTCCTGTCGCCCGAACTCGAAGCGGCTGACCGCTTGGTCGGCTCCGGTGCGGTCCGCGCGGCCGCCGAATCCGCCGTCGGGATTTTGGCCTGACGTCGAATAAATGCCTCATTTGAGGCGCAAATTTGTCACGCCCCGGTCTTTGTACGCAACGCAGGCACCGGGGCGTGGCAAATGTAGTAGAACTTATGGTGTACGTCACGTCCACGCCGAAGATGTCGTGGGCTTGACGGTCAACCGTCCACAACTCAATACACAACAGAGAACATCCACAAAGGGGTAGAAGTTCAATGAAGGCACGCGGAGCAGTCCTGTCCAGGCGAAACGCTCACTCGGCAACGGTTTCGGATTGGAAGATGCTGAAAGTCGGCGACACGGTGGAAGTGGTCAAGTACGCCCACGTCATCGCAGCCGGTCGGGTCGAGGAAGTCTCCGGCAGCGGGAACGTGGTGTGGCTTGAGCATTCCGGCCCGGGTGTCACCGAAGAGGGCAAGGAACTGTTCATGAAGTCCGACGGCGTGGTTCTCCGCCGCGCCTAGGTGTGGCTTAAACAGAAACCGGGGCCCGTTCCCTTCCGCAGGTAGTAGTGGCGGAAGGGAACGGGCCCCGGTTTTTGTCGCTGCCGATCAGGCAGCGAGTGCTTCGTGGGTCTGACCGAAGGGAACGGATTCGTCCAGCGCCACGGTGTAGGTGCCGGGTTCGTGCCTGGTCACCAGAATGCCGCAGTTGGCGTCTGCCGCTGCGTTCTTGATCAGTGCATCCACGGCTTGCTCGAGTCCGTCGTGGATTTCGTCTGCCCGGGAAAAGGACAGACGGATTTCGCGTTCTGCAGTCATTGCAGGGGTCATGGGGGGCCTCCTATTACTTGCCGCATGCGAGGGCGACCCATCAATCATAGTCGGTGAAAGCCGAATATTTGTAAGATGACTGGCAAGGGAGTGACCCGTGTCTCAGGCGCACCGAGTTGGCATTTAATGACAATGTTTGGACAAAACACTGTCATTAAGTGCCAACTCGGCGGAGGCGCAGACCGGGGGGGCGGCGATGACCGAGGCGAGCCCAGCAGACGTGGTGGCGGGATTCGAACCCGCGTCCGCTGCTTTGCAGGCAGCTCCCTGGCCTCTCGGGCACACCACGTGCAAACGACACTAGGCACCCCGCAGCGGCAGGTCCAACGTTGGTTTCCCGAGCTTTCTCCGCGCTACGCGGTGTTGCTTTTGGTTGCGGCTGGTGACGCATGGCGGGCCACCGACGCATGACGGGCCACCGACGCGCGCCGGGCCAGCGCGGACACGCCTGCGGCCGCAATGAGGGTCAGGATGGCTGCCGCCGTGTGCGTGTAGAGCATGATGTGTGGCGACCCCCCGTTCGAGGCCCCCACCCCCGTCAGATCACCCGGAGCCTGCCCGGCGCCGTGGAGGTGCTCAAACCATCCATTGCCGGGGAAGTATCCTCCAAAGGCGGCAAAGCCAAAGTGCAAGAGCTGCTGGGCCACGCCGGAGACCAGCAGCAGGATCAAGGGCCCATGCACCCAGCGCGCCAGGAGTTCCGCCGCCAGGCAACACAACGCAGCGAGTCCGAGGAGCACAGGGAGCGCAGGCGAACTGCCGCCTGCCGCCATGTGGGCCGCCAGGCCCAGTCCAACCGCGATTAGCCCGGATACCCAGGCCCACTTCTCCTGCACAGGAACTGCGCGCATCGCCATCCTTCCCTCCACACAGGCTAAGCGGAGGATGGCGCCAGCAACAGGCCTACGTGAGCAAAGTGTTGACCAACCGGGCCGCAACTTTGGCGGTCCGGGAATCGATGTCGAATGACGGGTTCAGCTCAGCCACGTCCAGATGCAGCAGCTTTCCGCTGGCTGCAACCTGTCGGCACACTGCGCTGATGACGGGCAGTGGCACGCCATACGCCGCAGGCGCGCTGACTCCCGGAGCCACCGAAGCCGGCATCACATCAAGGTCAATGGTCAGGTAAAGCACATCGATGCCGCGCAGGAAGTCCGCAACGAATGCCTCGACGGCTTCGGAGGAGCAGTCCTCGTCCAGCAGGTACTTCACGCCGAGGCGGTGCGCGATGTCGAAGAGCGTGGGCGTGTTGTTCGGCTGCGAAATTCCGACGACGGCGTACTGCAGTTCCCGCCCGGCGGCAGCTTCCGCCTGGGCCATCTGAAGGAACGGCGTGCCCGAGCTCGGTACCGGCTCGTCCCTCAGGTCAAAGTGGGCATCCAGGTTCAGCACACCGAGTCGCTGGCCACTTTGCACGGCCTCCGATCCCGCCACCCCCAGGTAGCTGGCAAACGCGGTCTCGTGCCCGCCGCCCAGCACCACGGTGAGATTACCGGCGTCGAGCAATTCCGAAATGGCGCGGCCGGCACGCTCCTGTCCCGCTTCCAGTGATTCGCCCTCCACAACCACGTCACCGGCGTCGAACACGTCACGGTCGAGGTGGTAGGCCAGCGGGCCAAGCGCCGAGCGGATGGCGGCCGGAGCCGCAGCGGCCCCCACGCGTCCCTTGTTGCGGAGGACGCCGGCGTCACTGCAGAAGCCAAGCACGACGGCGGGACGCGAGGCTGCGTCCGCAGCTTCGGGCGTGTGCGGGGTGATGGCCTGCCACCAGCGGCGATGTTCCGCGCCGTCGCCGTCGAAACGGCCGGTCCACGGAGAAGGGCTGACATCTACGGTGATGTGGCTGGTTTGCATGCTTAAAGCACACCGGACCCGGACTGCTTAAAACAGCAGTTCCGGGTCCAGAGTGTCTGAAATACCGGAATGCCAACCCGACGCAGGGCTACTTGACGCCCAACAACTCCTCCACAGTTCCAATGCCGAAGAACAGCAGGAACGCCGCAGCCACAGCCCACATCAGGGGGTGGACTTCGCGGGCACGGCCCTGGAAAGTGCGGATGAGGACGAAGGAGATGAAGCCGGCGCCCAGGCCGTTGGCGATGGAGTAGGTGAACGGCATCAGGGCAATGGTCAGGAACGCGGGAATGCCGACGCCCCAGTCCTGCCAATCGATCTTGCCCACCTGGGACACCATCATGAAGCCCACTACCACCAGTGCGGGAGCTACGGCTTCAAAGGGCACCAGGTTGATCAGCGGCGTGAAGAACATGGCAATGAGGAAGAGAACGCCGGTGACGATTGAGGCGAGCCCGGTCCGTGCGCCTTCGCCGATGCCCGCGCCGGACTCCACGAAGATCTGGTTGGAGGAAACCGACGCTCCACCGCCCACAATCGCACCGAGGGCGTCCACCTGAAGTACCCGGTCCACATTGGGAATGTTGCCGTCCTTGTCCACGGTCCCGGCCTCGTTTGCCAAGCCCACCATGGTGCCCATGGCATCAAAGAAGATGCTGAGCAGGATCACGAAGGCCAGCAGCGCGGCGGCGATGAAGCCCAGGTGTTGGAAGGCGCCGAACGGGTTTGCCTTGCCGATCAGGGAAAGGTCCGGAGCGCCCCATTCGGACAGGGTGGGCGCCACGAGGGACCAACCGCGGGGATTGACGTTCTTGCCGTCGAAGCTGGGCCCGATGTGAAGGGTGAACTCGAGGATGGCGGCCAGCGCCGTGGAGACGACAATGCCGATCAGGATAGCGCCACGGACCTTGCGGACCACCAGGGCGATGGTCAGGATCAAACCGACGGCGAAGACCAGCGTGGGCCAGCCCATGAGTTTGCCGTCAACGCCGAGGCCCAACGGAACGGTGGTGCCCGCGGCGTCCGGGATGCGGCGGACGAAGCCTGCGTTCACAAGGCCGATCAGGGCGATGAACAGGCCGATGCCCACCACGATCGCGGTCTTGAGGGCCTCGGGCACTGCCTTGAACACGGCGGTGCGGAACCCTGTGAGGACCAGGATCAGCATGGTGACACCCGAGAGGACCACCAGGCCCATCATGTCCGGCCAGGTCAGCTGGGGATGCGAGGCGACGGTGACCGCTACGAAGGCGTTGACACCCAACCCGGTGGCCACGGCGAAGGGGTGCTTGGCCCAGGCGCCCATGAGGATGGTCAGGATGCCGGCAACGAACGCCGTGGTGGCCGCCACCGCGGTGAAGCCCAGGGACGCGCCGCTGGAATCGGCGCCCGAGAGGATCAGCGGGTTCAGCACAACGATGTAGCTCATGGCGAAGAATGTCGCGAAACCGCCGCGGATTTCCCTTGAGTACGTGGATCCACGTTCGGAAATCTTGAAGTAGCGGTCCACTGCAGAACCTTGTTTAAGCATGAAGGTCTCCGGGTTTTGGGGGGAGTGTGCTATCAAATCCTATGCCGTGGAATGTGGGGGCTGCGGACCATTCCCCTAGTCTGTAAGGAAGCCAACACTAGGAGAAACCGCCCCATGCGTACCATCCGTCCGCTTCTGGCCGCCGTCGTCGCCGCCTTTGCCTTCGCCTCTGCCCTGCTGTTTTCCGCGGCACCGGCGTCCGCGCACGACGTCGCGGAATCCACGGCGCCGGCGAACGGTGCCACCGTGGCTGAAGTACCGGCGTCGGTCTCCATTACGTTCAACAACCGGCCCCTGGCCATCGGTTCGGGCGTCACCGTAACCGCCGGGGGCGAGAACTGGGCGGACGGACCCGTGGAAATCATCGACAGCCAAGCTGTGCAGAAGCTGCGCCCGGGCGCGCCTGCGGGGGAGTACACGGTCGTTTGGCGCGTCGTCAGCTCCGATTCGCACCCGATCGAGGGGACCTTCAAGTTCACGGCCACCGCAGGAAGCACGACGGCGGCGAGCGGCACGGCGGCTGCCTCACCGTCCGGATCGGCGACGTCGGCCACGGTCCCGTCGGTGGGGTCGGCACCTCCTGGAACGGGGAGCAGCGCACCCGCGGCGGACGCGTCCCAGCCGTTCCCGTGGAGCATTGTTGTCATTGCGGCAGTGGCTGTGGCGCTCGTGATCTTCCTCGCGGTGACAGCGCGCAGGAAACTCGCTGCCTCCGATGACCCTGAAGGCCCCGCATCCGCGGAATAACGGGGTTTTCTACATAGCTGCGAATATCTCGGTTCGGTTACCGCGACACGCCAAAGCAACGGTTCCCGTTACTTAAATGTGACTTCGTGGCGATCATCGCGTACGGTGGTACCTGTGCCTGTTCCACGTAGCAGGCACTTCCGGCCTGATTGCCTAGCTCTGCCGCAGTCCGGAATCCGTTCGCAGACAAACCTACGGCAGAGACGGGGAACCCAATTTGGGCCGCTTACGAGCGTGCCTTGGGGTGAAGTCACGAAGCTTCCGCTCAGCGGGAGATAGTGGCCGGGTGACTCCCATCCGAATCCGACAGCTAACCTCGCAGGCATCGGGAGAGGCTCTTTCATGTCTTCACGCATTCTTCGCGGCCGTCGTAAGGCGGACAGCGTACGTCCTAATCCGTTCATCTCCATCTCCAAGGCCGTTGCCAGCAACGCTTCAGGCGCTGGCCGCCAGGCAGCCGTTATCGCAGCAGCTTCCGGACTCGTTCTGACCGGCTCCGTAGCTGCCCACGCAGCCGAGGCTCCGGCCCAGCGCGACTCCAGCCCCGCCACGGTCGCCGAGACCGCCTCCGAGGCTCCCACCAAGGTTGTCACCGCCCTTTCGACGGCGACCATCAACTTTGAGCGTCCCGCAGTTGCTTCCGTTGCAGCTCCGGTCATCGAAAAGCCGGCTCCGGTCGTTGAGGCACCTGCCCCCAAGACCGCTACCGTCACTGCTGCTGCGGCTCCTGTTGCCGCCCAGGCCGCAGTTGCTGCTCCCGCCGCTGTCGCTCCTGCTGCCGCTCCGGTGGCTGCTGCTCCTGCAGCCGGTGGCGTCAACGCTGCCATGGTTGCCTCGGCTTACGCCCAGATCGGCATCATGCAGGACTGCACCGCCATGGTTGAGCGGGCCCTCGGCTCCGCCGGCATCCCTGTTGGCGACCTGGCACCCATGCAGTTCCTGAACTACGGCAAGGTTGTCAGCGACCCCCAGCCCGGCGACATGATCGTCCAGTCCGGCCACGTTGCCATCTACATCGGCAACGGCCAGGCCATCAGCGGTGGCATCAACGGCAACCAGACGGGCATCCACCCGATCAGCTGGCTGACCGCGACGGGTCCCATCACCTACGTACGCGCTGGCGCATAAGCCTCACGCTTCAACGCAAAGGCCGGTGTCTTCCGAAGATTGATTCTTCGAAAGACACCGGCCTTTGGGCTTTAAGTATCGGTTTTGCAGCGCCACCGCCTGCGCAGCTAGGCGATGGCGATTCCCGGGCCGCCGGGCAGCGCAACCTTTGAAGAGATGGCCTGGCCTACTGCCTTGGCTTGGCGAAGTACTTCCTTGGGCGTCGGCGTGATGAGTTCTCCCACGCCCACCAGGTGCATCCCCAGAGCACGCATGGCGGCTACGAGGTTCTGTCCCACAGCGATACCCAGTTCGGCCAGCATCCGCCGCAGTTGACTCTGCGCACAACGCGTCACCACCACATGGTCTGCCAGGAGGATTCCATTGGCTGTGTGGACTGCCCATTGGCGGGGTGCTGATTCAAGGGGACCTGAAGCACCGAGTCCGTTCCGGGTCATGCTCGCCGCAAGTCCGTGGGCGATGTGCTGGGAGGCGTCTGCGCCCAGGAAATCGAGGCGCACGGCCCTCGTCGTGTTGCGGACGTCCAGATGGTGGCTGGCCGCGTAGTTACGCAGGTGGCGGAGGATTTCATTGCGTTCCTGGATGGAGGCGGGATCGGTGACCTCGCAGCGTTGCAACATACCCGTATGGACGGCGGGGCCGGTGGCCGACAAGGCGCCGAAGCCATCCACCACGATGGACCCCACGCCGTAGCGGCTAAGTTCACTGGCAACTGCCAAGCCGGACAGGCCGGCACCTATGACCACGGTGGTAGTGCGTTCCGTGCCGGAATCAGGCGCGTGTGACACTGCTTGGTTCCTCCTTGACGTTTGTGCCTTCCGGCATCGCGTGGGATCGCGTCCGAGTTCCCCAAGCGGCCGCAAACAAATGGCCGGATTGTGTTGTTGGACACGTTGGCCGGCCATTCGGTGATTCGAACATTACCTAACTTTTTCGGCCGTGGATAGCCTCCCCGGGCAGCGTGTTTGGCACGTTCACCGGAAGCACAAAATCGGCCTTCAGGAACCGAGCCCGGACCGTTATACACATAGCGTCAACCCACCTTGATTCGGCCCTCGCGACCGAGAATAGTGGGCATTGGAGGGAGAAATTTCACATTAATCCAGCCCTGGCCATTGACAATGGAGCCATCTGGGAATCCGATTCGGAGAACCTCTGGCAGAATGGCCGGAACATCAAGCAGTAGGTGGAGAGGCGGGCCCCAAATGGACCAGCACGGCAGACACAGTGAAGAGCCACAGGACGGCGAGGGCCTGACGGTAGCAGCGGGCGGCATCGTCGTTGGGGTGGACGGTTCGGAACATGGGCAGTGTGCCTTGGTCTGGGCCGCACGCGAGGCAGAACGCAGGCAGCTTCCACTGCACATCGTCACTGCCTACTCGGTTCCCATCTTTGCCGCCTCCGGACTGGACGGCGGGTACGCCACCGTGGACGATTCGGTCATACGCGAAGGCGCGGAAGCCATTGTCCGGCAGGCCATGGACAAGGTGGCCAGATACTCCATCGACGTCGATGCTTCGGTCGAAAACGGAGATGCGGCCGGTGTGCTGCTGGATCTCTCGGCGGACGCGGCGCTCCTGGTTTTCGGCAGCCGCGGACGCGGTGGTTTCGTTGGCCGCTTGCTGGGATCTGTGAGCAGCGCACTGCCTGCCCACGCCAAGTGCCCCACAGTTACTGTCCCCCTCTACTGCGCCGACCGGCTGGGAGAGAATACCGAGGACAAACACATCAAGGCCGAGCACGCCAAGGCCGGTCCCCGTGTCGTGGAAAACGTCATCGCCGTGGGCGTTGACGGCTCCGAACAAGCGCGTGTTGCTGTCCTCGAAGCCGCCGAACAGGCACAGCGCATGGGAGCCAAGCTCCGCGTTATATGTGCCGTCCCCCAGTACAGCGGTTCGTTGGCCTGGGTGCCCGCCCCCTTGGACCGGGACGCCCTGTTTGCAGATATCAAGGTCCAGCTTGAAGCAGGCGTCGCGTGGCTGAGGAGCCATTTCCCGCAGCTGCCCATCGAAACGGACCTCAGGGACGGCTCGCCCGTAGACGTCCTTGTGGAAGCAAGCCGCAGCGTGGAGTTGGTGGTGTTGGGTACACGCGGACGCGGTGGGTTTGCGGGCATGCTCCTCGGCTCTACCTCCGACGGCGTCCTTCACCATGCCAAGGGACCGGTGCTGGTAGTTCCGGACCGTGAGGATCCCCGGTTGGCGGACCGCGACAAGTTTGGCCCGATGCTCGGCGCGGCATAGGAAACGGGCCGTCGGTGTTCACGCTGGACCTCAGGGATATTCGTGGACCCATGCTCCCCGACGTGGGTGGCAAGGCAGCCAATCTGGGGGAATTGGCAAGTGCCGGCCTGCCCGTGCCGCCGGGCTTTTGCCTGACCACAGAGGCATATCGCCGGGCTCTCTCC
Organism: Paenarthrobacter sp. AB444; assembly: GCF_028736865.1. Lineage (NCBI taxonomy): Bacteria > Bacillati > Actinomycetota > Actinomycetes > Micrococcales > Micrococcaceae > Paenarthrobacter > Paenarthrobacter sp. AB444. The sequence continues at coordinate 195,006 of NZ_JAQZBY010000003.1, forward strand.
GCCAGCGGCCTCGATGAAGTCTGCGAGGCACTGAAGTCCACCAGCACGGCCGACCTCCCGGGGTTGAACCTGCTCGCAGGACGGGCCCGTTCACTGGTGCTCGAGGCAGGGCTGCCATCCGATGTCGCTGCCGCGGTGCGGTCGGCCTACCAAGGGCTGGGGATCGAAGCCCCCGTGGCCGTCAGGTCATCGGCCACCGCCGAAGACCTGCCCTTTGCCAGTTTCGCCGGTCAACAGGACACCTACCTGAACGTCGTGGGCGTGGACTCGGTTCTCGACGCCGTGGGCCGCTGCTGGGCTTCCCTCTGGACCGACCGCGCAGTGACATACCGGGCCACCAACGGCATCGACCATGCATCCGCGGCCTTGGCTGTCGTCGTCCAGGTGATGGTGGATTCCGTCGCGGCGGGCGTAATGTTCACAGCCAATCCGGTGACGGGCAAGAGGTCCGAGGCTGTGATCGATGCCAGCCCGGGTTTGGGGGAGGCCGTGGTGTCCGGGGCCGTGAACCCGGATCAGTACGTTGTGGACCTGACCAACAGCGCCATTTTGAAACGTACAGTCGGCGACAGGCAGGTAGAGATCCGTTCCGTCCCGGGAGGCGGGACTGAGCGGAGGGAAAGGGCCCACCCGGAAACGGGCTTTCAACCTTGCCTCAGTGATCGGCAGATCCGCGAGCTGGCGGGGCTGGGCCGCCTGGTGGAGAAACACTACGGAGCCCCGCAGGATACCGAGTGGGCGCTCGATGCCGACGGGAAACTGTGGTTGACCCAGGCGCGGCCCATCACCACCTTGTACCCCCTGACAACCCGCACCCCTCCCGTGCCCGGTGTCCATGCCTTCCTGAATTTCAGCCTCGCCCAGGGGCTCACCCGGCCACTGACACCCATGGGCCTGGCCGGAATCCGTCTCATAGCTTCGTGTGTTGCCGGAACCGCGGGCTTTTCCGTCCCGGATCCCCGGTCTGGCCCACCGCCCTATTACGAGGCAGGCCAGCGCATTTTCTTCGATCTGACGTCGGTGTTGCGGAGCCGGGTCGGGCGGACGATTGTGCCCCGGGTCTTTGATGTCATGGAAGCCCGGTCCGCAAAACTGATGCGGGGCTTGTTCGAAGACCCACGCTTTTCAGTAACCATCAAGACTCCGCTGAAACTCATCCGCCACGTTGCACCCGTGGCGGCCAAGTACCGTGTTCCGGAATCGATTTTTCGGGGTCTGTTCCGTCCGGATGCTGCAATGCAAAGGGTGGAGCGACTCGACTCGGACCTTCGGAAGGCGCTGGCCGTCCCCGCCCAGGCCACAGCACATCAACGGATCGCGCACGTGCAGAGAATTCTCGGACGGGAACTCTTTGCCACAGTGCCCCAGCTGTTGCCGCTTCCCCTTCTTGGCTTTGCGCTGCTGGCATTGGTGGGACGGATGCTGGGCGAGCGGGCCTCCTACGATGAACTTCAGACCGTGATCCGTGGCCTGCCGAACAATGTCACCACTGAGATGGACCTGGCGCTGTGGCAGCTCGCCTCGCGGATCCGGGAAGATCCCGACGCCGTCGCCTCCATGGTGGGACAAACGGCGGAAGCCTTGGCCGGCCAGTACAGGAACGCCGAACTGCCTGCCGTGGCCCAATCCGGTCTGGAAGCGTTCCTTCAAACGTACGGTCACCGTGCCGTGGCTGAGATCGATCTTGGCATGCCCCGTTGGCGCGATGATCCAACCCATATCCTCGGAGTCCTTGCCAACTATCTGAGGCTGCAGCCCGGTGCCGGCGCCCCCGACGAGCAGTTCCGGAAGGCAGCAGCGGACGCCGAGCAGCAAGTGGCAAAGTTCGTGGCGCGGGCCCGGACAATCAGCCCGCTTCACGCGTGGGTGGCGCGCTTAGCTCTGGACCGTACACGGAGATTTGCTGGTCTACGGGAGTCGCCCAAATACAACCTGGTCCTGGGGCTCTCCGCCGCCCGGCAGCAGTTGCTGCTGGTCGGGAACGAATTGGCCGCATCGCAGCGGATCGAACGGCCCGAGGATATTTTCTTCCTGGACCTGGACGCGGTGGAAAACGCCTTGGCCGGCGACGACTTGCGCGGCGCAGCAGCTGAACACAGGGCTGCCTACGAACAAGAACTACGCCGGAGGCACATACCCCGGATGCTCTTGTCCGACGGCACGGAACCCGAGGCGACAGCCACAGCCGCGGCCAACGCGGGTCAGCGCCCGGGCACTTTGTCCGGCAGTCCGGCGTCGTCGGGTCTCATCACCGCGCCTGCGCGGGTGGTCATGGATCCTGTAGGAGCCCACCTGGAACCGGGGGAGATCCTCGTTGCGCCGTCCACGGATCCTGGCTGGACGCCGCTGTTCCTCACAGCCGGAGGCCTGGTCATGGAGATGGGAGGACCCAACTCGCATGGCGCCGTGGTGGCCCGTGAATATGGCATCCCTGCGGTGGTGGGCGTCGCGGACGCGACCACGAGACTACGGACCGGCCAGCTCATCACCGTGGACGGCGGGGCGGGGACGGTCACTGCGGAAGGGGAAACCGCTTAGGCGTGTTGGTGGGATTCGTGCTCGGAATGGCTGACGGGCTCCAACTGGAATGTGCAGTGCTCGGTGTCGAAGTGGCGGCCAAGGCAGGATCCCAACTGGTCCAGGATGCTGTCGGCTCCCGTGGCGTTCAGGACATCGTCCTCAACCACCACATGGGCTGAGAACACGGGTACGCCGGAGGTGATGGTCCAGATGTGGATGTCGTGGGCTTCCACCACACCGTCAACGGCCATGATGTGTTCGCGGATCATGTTCACATCCACGCCCTTGGGAGTTGCCTCAAGGAGCACGTCCACTACGTCGCGGAGCAGGTGCCAGGCGCGCGGAATGATCATCAGGGCGATCAGGACGGAAGCGATGGGGTCGGCAGCGGAGAAGCCGGTGGTCATGATCACGACGGCAGCCACAATGACGGCGATGGAGCCCAGAAGGTCGCCCAGGACCTCAAGGTAGGCACCGCGGACGTTGAGGCTCTCCTTTTGCGCTCCTTGCAGGATCAGCAGGGAAACCAGGTTGGCGACAGCGCCCAGGATGGCGGCCCACAGCATCACGTCCGTATGGATCTCGGTTGTTTCGCCGAATCGCCGAATGGCCTCGATCATGATCACGACGGCGATCACAAGGAGGATCAGCGCGTTGGCCAAGGCAGCGAGCACTTCCGCGCGCTGGTAGCCGTACGTCCGCTGGTCACTGGCCGGCCGGGTGGCGATCCATGCCGCCATCAGCGCTATGAAGACGCCTGCGGCGTCGGAAAGCATATGTCCGGCGTCCGCCAGCAGTGCGAGGGAGCCGGAGACGACGGCGCCAATCACCTGGATGCCCACCACGCCCAAGGTGATGCACAGGACAGCGATCAGGCGTTTCCGGTGCTTGCCGGTTGCAGTGACGCCGTGCGAGTGGTTGTGATCATGCCCCATGGTTATAAGGCTAGCCCCAGCCGAGCTCGTGCAGGCGGTCGTCGTCAATCCCGAAGTGGTGGGCGATCTCGTGGACAACGGTGATTGCCACCTCGTCTATGACCTCTTGGCGGCTGGTGCAGATATTCAGGATGGGCTGGCGGAAGATCGTGATCCGATCCGGCAGCGACCCTGCATCCCACCACGAGTCGCGCTCCGTCAGCGGCACGCCCTCATAGAGACCCAGCAGCACGGTGGCCGGGTCCTCACCTGGCTGGGGCGTGTAATCGTCCTCAATGAAGATGGCCACGTTGTCCATGGCGCGGGCGGCCTTCGCGGGAATCAGCTGCAAGGCATCACTGACAGCTTCCTCGAAATCCTCGGGCGACATCTCGAAGGGCGGCCGGTGCGCGGCGCTTCGGTCCGGCAACGGCGAAAACGGGCGCTCGCCGTCGGGAATTATGGGAAGTCCGGGAGGAAGATTCGCGGGCATGACTCGACTTTAGTCTGCTGTGGCAGTATTGGGGCCCTGTCTGTGATGAGGGATACTGAACTCAGTCCCTTCCGCATAGACACAGGAACCGCATGACTTCCACCGCTTCCCCCATGTCTGAACCCCTCGACGTCGTCGTGGTGGGTGAGGCGCTGATCGATATCGTGCAGTCGCCCGACGGGCAGGCCGAGTACCCCGGCGGATCGCCCACCAACGTTGCCTATGGCTTGGGCCGGCTGGACGTGAAAGCCGGCTTGCTGACGGCTATCGGCAGGGACCAGCGCGGCGACGCCATCGCCGCGCACTTGCAGAGCGCCGGCGTGGTGCTGCTGCCCGGGTCCCAGTCGATGGGAAAGACCGCGACGGCGACAGCCCGGATAGCTGCCGACGGCTCGGCCGCCTATACCTTCGACATTGAATGGGCACTGGCTCCACTTGCCCTGCCGTATGCGCCGAGGATTCTGCACACAGGGTCCATCGCGACGTTCCTGGAACCAGGGGCGGGGTCGGTCCGGAGCTTGTTGGAACAGGCGCAGGGCGGGTGCATGGTCACCTACGATCCCAACATCCGCACTGATCTGCTGGGCAGCCACCACGAGGCACTCACCACGTTCGAAGAGATTGTTCCACTGACCGACGTTGTCAGGATGAGTGCCTCCGACGCGCACTGGCTCTATCCGGGCAAGGCGCTGGAAGACATCGCGAGCCATCTTCTGACGCTGGGCACCACTTTGGCAGTGATGACCGAGGGTGCAAAGGGTTCGTTGATGGCAACCCGCCACATACAGATCCGGGTTCGCGCTGTGCCGTCCACCGTGGCCGACACCATTGGTGCCGGTGATTCCTACATGTCAGCACTGATCATGGGGTTGTTGCTCCGAGGCAGCGACGGACTCGCACCTACCGTGCTCGAACGCATCGGCAACATCGCGTCGATGGCTGCGGCCATTACCGTAGGGCGTCGGGGAGCCAACCCTCCCACGCACCGGGAACTCTTGGCAGAGATGGCCCGCTAGCTGTTGCCGCGCCGCGTCAGCCCGACGCCCACCAGGCACACCACGCCACCGATCAATCCCCAGATGGTGGGAACTTCCTGGAGGACAGCCCACGAAATCAGGATGGTCGTGCCCGGAACCAGGTATGTGGTGGCTGCCAGCTTGCCGGCCGAGATGAGCGAGAGCGCATAGGCCCACGTGGTGAAGGCGATGGCCGTGGGGAAAACGCCCAGGTACACCAGGCCGAGCGTGGCCGGAAGCGGCGCAGCTTGGACCTCGGCCACCAGCTGGCCCGCCCAAGGCAGGCAGCACAACGCACCAATCATGATGCCGAACCAGGTTGCCTGGCCTGCGGAGAACTTGCGGAGCACGGGTTTCTGCAGGATCGCGCTCACGGAGGCGAGCACAGCGGCCAGGAGGCACAACAACACCCCGGCGACATCCGCCGTCGAACGCTGTCCCGAACCCAAGGCGATCATCGCGACACCGCAGAAGGCCACGGCGCTGCCGATCAACAGCCAGCGGGGAAAGCCCTCCTTGAGCACGACGCCGGCGAGGATGGCGATGAGGATGGGCGAGACGTTGATCAGCATGGCGCTGGTGCCGGCGTCGAGCATGTGTTCAGCGGCGTTCAGGGCCACGTTGTAGCCGCCGAACCACATCACCCCGTAAGCCACGATGGGCAGCCACTCCCGGCCGCGCGGCCAGACTTTCAGGGTCGGCAGGACGACGATGCCAAGCACGACGGCGGCAACCGCCAACCGTCCCAGGGTCAAGGACCCGGGGGAGAAGCTAGGGCCGACTGCCCGGATGCCGACGAAGGCCGAAGCCCAGAGCACGACCGTGACGACGACCGCTGCGATGCCGGCTTTGCTGATGGCTGCTCCTGGCGCGGGGGTGGTGCGCGGAGGCAAGCCCGGGGACGGTTGGCCGGGTTCGGCCGGGGAAGTGGTTGTCATGAGCCAAATCTATCCGGGCATCGCCTTGGCAGGCTGGCGGTTTTCGGACGCGTCAGGGCAAGATCCTGCCAAAGTTTGCCCGCGGCCTTCCGGTGCCTGCGTGAGGGGCGGGATCTCGACTCTTTGACGGCCTCAACGGGGTGGGACCCCGCCTCTCGATGAGGGGTCTACGAGCGCCCGCAGAGCTCGATTTGGGAATATCGGCATCTATGCTCTAAAGTTTTAGAGTCCAGTTCGGACGAGCGAGACACGGAAAGAACGCATAAAGCGTGCCTTTTCTTTGCAAAATCCGAATTGAGTTCAGGCCCCCATCGTCTAGCGGCCTAGGACACCGCCCTTTCACGGCGGCGGCACGGGTTCGAATCCCGTTGGGGGTACGCAAGGAAGTGGTAAATCGGACGAAAAAAGTCTGGTAAGCTAGAAGCCTTGAAAAAAACGCAGTAGAGATACTGCAAACGCAAGGCCCTGTAGCGCAGTTGGTTAGCGCGCCGCCCTGTCACGGCGGAGGTCGCGGGTTCAAGTCCCGTCAGGGTCGCTCTGAGCGCCGAAGCAATTCGGTTCTCAAGGTGAGATGTCACCTAGGCTCTGTAGCTCAGTTGGTAGAGCGTTCGACTGAAAATCGAAAGGTCACCGGATCGACGCCGGTCGGAGCCACCACTGGGAAGCATCAGTTCTTCGGAACTGGTGCTTTTCTTCTTTTAACCCGTTGTTCCCGTCTTTGCGTGTGCCGCCACCACCGACTTTGGAACTATGATGAAGCCAACATGCCCGTTCTGGTGGTGTGTCCCCGGTGGTTTCGTGGTCAAAGTGGGTGGTGGCGGCCCGGGCTGGGTCTTTGTGTGGCTTCCTGACCTTGTTTGAGGTCGGATGGCGTGATTTTCCGGCGGGTTCGAGCTGTTTCGGGTTCAAAACGGGTCAGGAAGCGGCGGTGTCGAGGCCTTAGTGGGTTGGTTCGGTGCCGGGGCAGCCCCAGGATTGGGGGTTTTGTTCGCAGGTGTCGGCGACGAGGGCTCGTTCTGTTTTCCAGACCTGGATGGTGATGGGCGGGGTGGTGAGGTTCAGGGTTCCGTTGATGGGCAGGGGTGGGCCGTTGTTGACTGAGTAGGTGCCGGTGAAAGTGGTGGTGGCGGTGGCTGGGTAGTTGCCGGTGTTTGTGTAGGTGTGGCTGGTGCGGGTGTCGGTGGTGAGCCATTCGGTTTGGGGGATGGGGTATCCGGTGGCTGGTGTGGGGCCGAGGGTGGTGCCGTCGCCGAAGTTGTAGGTGTAGCTGGTCGGGGTGGCGGTGAGGTGGACTGTTTGGCCGAGGATGGTGACGTCGAAGGTTTGTGCGGTTGTGCTGGTGTAGAAGTTGGTGGGTGCGCCTTTGAGGGTGTGGGGGAACGGCTGGGCTTGAAGTGTTCCGGGGTTGACGGGGAGTTGCCGGAAGTCGGTGAGGATCCGGGCAGCGATGTCGGCCAGGACGTTCCCGGGTTGGGGGCCGTACAAGCAAGTGGGTCCGCTGACGGCGGGGTAGTCCGTCCACACAGGGTTCGTGATCGACTTCGGAGCTTGCCGCCAAATGACGGGGGTGCCTGCTTCGCCGCCGGGAGTTTTCGGCGGGCAGTCCAGCGTGAGGCAGCCTCTATCCGGAGTATCGGAGCCGCCTGAACGGCAGTGAACATCGGCCATGTATTGATTCGGGTCCTCAGCGCCTGGGGAAGTGCCGGATATCGGCTCCGAAGCTCCGGTTTCAGTATTCAGGACGAACGTGGCTCCGACTTCTATCTGCCTCTCATGTCGATCAGCGCTGACGCGTGTCTCATCTGCTTGTGCTGGAGTGGAGATGACGATGGACTGCAGAATGAGAAGAAGCAGAAAAGCACCACTCGATTTCAGCCGCTTCACAGCTAACCCACTATCGATCCGTAGTCGGTTACTTGCCAACCGTCACCATACTTGGCGAAGACAGCGTCGGCCGTATTCGTTGCGGCGGAATCCGCTTGCCCTTTGGTGCCGCCGGCATCGTAGTACTGGATGGCTTCCTGGATTACTTGGACTTTGGCCGACTGGATCCGATCCGGGTTACTGTTCCACGTAACGTCAACTCTCGGCGTCACGAGTCGGCCTCCGGCCATCCATCTGCCCTCGATGTAGTTCAGTCTCACTGAGTCGTTGTGGGCTATGGCCACCGGGATCGCCATATTTGTGATGTTTCGCCACGCTGTGAGATCGCCAGTTTCAATCGCGTAGGAGTAAGTCGCGTACCAGTACCCAATGAACGCCTCCAACCCCGCCTTCGAGTTCTCCTTCGCCAGCTCCGGCATCACGGGAACTGGCACATTCTCGGCTTTCCCCTTCGAATCTGCCGGCTTGTAAACCCCCGCAACCGCTGTAGGAGTAGCCGAGGGCGCCGGAACCGAGACGCTCAAGGTGGGCGCCGGCGTCGTGCCCGGTCCTGAAGGCGAAGCGCTGGGACCGGGCCCGCCCTGGCATCCGGTGAGAATCACAGCAGCCGCGATGAATAAAGCGGCAAACGTAACGCGTGACATGACGAGCTCCCCAACAGCTGTTCGACGGTGTGGCGGCCAGTCTAAGCAGGGCATTCGGTCGGCTCCCAGCCGGAACCGGTGCCTGTGGATAACGTCTTTGGCCCCCGCTGCATCCTCGACGTATTCTTAGCCCATCGAATTGTCTTTTCATCATCCTTGGGGGAAATCATGGAACGTTCACGCCTGTCTGCTTCCGGTCGCTTCGCTGCCGCTGCCGGTATCGTCGCAATGCTGACGCTCAGCGCTTGCTCTGCTCCGGCGCCAGCCGCTCAAAGCACGCCGTCGGCATCGAATGCAGCCTCATCCAAGGCGCCGGCCGCGGAAGATGCGTCAAGCTCCGCTTCGGCCAGCCCCAGCACATCCACGAGCACGTCCACGGGAACCGGCGGCGCCTACGGACAATACGCGTCCATGTCGGAGGCTTGTATCGCGGTGAGTGCATCGCTGCTCAGCGTCACCATCCTCCCCATGGCGGCCATTACCGGCGGCGACCCTGCGGAAGTCCAAAAGGCCAAGGACGAGTTGTCCAAGGCGCAAGGCAAGGTGCCCGAAGAGCTGAAGCCGGCCTTCGAAAAACTCCGCAACTTTACCGAGTCCGCGGGATCGGATCTCACCAAGTACGGCGACGGCCAGTTCGAGGAACTGATGAAGCCCATCCCGGCCTGGGTGGAGAAGAACTGCGCCTAGGCGCCGCGCGCATCCCTTTGTCTCCAAAGCGTCGCAGCTAGACGCTAGGGTGGTACTCAAGAGAAGGGGAGTGCTCCATGGAAGTCCAGAACGTGCAGCCGGATCCTGTGCCCGGGGGCGAAATTCCCGGGACGGGACGCACCATTATCTCGGAAGCGGCCGTGGCGAAAGTGGCGGGCATCGCCGCCCGGGCAGTGCCGGGAGTCTACTCCCTCGGATCAGGTCCTTCCCGTGCTCTTGGCGCGATCCGTGACGCCGTAGGAAGTTCAGACCACGCAGCGGGCGTCCGCGCCGAGGTGGGCGAAACCCAAGTTGCCGTGGACATCACGCTGGTTGCCCTCTACGGTCATCCCTTGCATGGCGTCGCCAACCAGGTCAGGGCCGCGGTGTACCGCGCCGTCGAGGAACTCGTGGGCCTCCAGGTGATCGAAGTGAACATTGAGATCACCGATGTCTTCATTGCGCCGCCGGCAAAACAGGCCGGAGCCAAGACCGTCGTGGTGGAAAGGGAGGCACTCCAGTGAGCATGACCGTGGTGGGAATCGCGATCGGAGCCTTCGTGGCGTTCATGTCATTCTCGTTCGGGCTGTGGGGCTTCGTGATCTCGCTGCTCTTCATGGGAATCGGAGCGCTCCTTGGCCGGGCAGCTGACGGAAAGCTGGATCTACGAAGCGTCCTTGACGCCATTACGGGCCGGCGCTCTTCATCATGAGCGTGGCTGAGGCTGTGGAGAACACCACCAGCCTGGCCGGCCACAACCGGATCAGTACCCAGGCTTTGACTTCCCTGGCTCGCGCCGCTGCCGCCGAGGCGCTCGGCGTGGAGGCCAGCGACATCCGCGCAGACTGGACTGACGACGACGGCCTGCTGGCTTTGTCGATCGTGGCACCCATCAGCGTCCCGGCTTTGACGGAAGTCCTCCGCGATCCGAGGCGCGTTCAGGGATTCGGTGGCTCCATCTGGGACCGGGCCGTAGCTGCCAAAGCCGTCGTCCTTGAGTCGGTGACCCGGCTGAGTGGATCCCAATTAAGCAGGGTGGATATCAGGATTAGTGGGGCCCACGTCAGGGAGGGAGGCCGCGTTCAATGACGCAGGATCAGGAAACGGAGAAGTTCCTGGCTGTCGGCCCGGACCAAAACCCCGGGGCTACCCCTGTGGCGGGGGAAGACCCTGAAATGAGTCGTATTCTGCGCCGGGAGACCCATTCGTCCCGGGCCGCCGCAGCCGTCATTGCAGCGGTGCTGGTCATCGTCCTCTGCGTGTACGCGTTGCTGGAAGCAGGGGTCCGTGCCGTCGGGCAGCCGCCGTGGCTGGTTGACCCCACAACTGCAGCCGAACGGATCATCGCCCTTCCAGAGGGCATTTCGCATCTGTTACTGGGAGCGAGCGGAGCCGTGATCGCCATGGCAGGCCTCTTCTTCCTCCTCCAAGCTGTACTGCCCGGGCGTCGGGCACGCCATCTGCTCCGCGACCCGCGTACCGCCGTCGTGGTTGATGACGAAGTGCTGGCCTCGGCGCTGGCCCGTCGAGCACGGACGGCCGCCAACGTCACCCAGGAACAAGTCATGGTGGTGGTTTCCCGCCAAACCGTGGTGGTCAACGTCCGGCCAACGTCCGGGAGCAGGGTGAGCCGCGAGGCTGTACTCGCCGCGGTCCAGGCTGAGCTCGAAGAGATGTCGCCGGTGCCCATGCCAACAGTGCGGGTCAACCTGGCGTCTTCGGGGGTGATCGGAGCTTGAACGGGACACCTCGGGCACTGAACCGCGTATTGCTGTTCATCATCGGGTTCAAACTCCTGGCTGTCGGCCTGTTGCTCCTGCTGCTGGCTACCGTTCCCGCGGTGGCGGCTTGGTGGCACGGTTGGGCGGCCGGGGTTTGGGCCGAAGCGGAAAATGCGTTCCGGCAGACCCGCTTCCCGGGCCGTGAAGAGAGCTGGCTCTGGATCGTGGCCGGCGTGGTCCTGGTGGTGGTCATCGTCGCCATGATTGCGTGGCTATCGCAGCAGGGCAAGGGTCGGGCTAACCTGCTGGTGGCCAGCAGCGATGACAGCGATGTCGACGGCGAAGTAAGGATAGGCGGTGGCGTCGCCGAGCAGGCACTCCGGTCAGCATTGGCGGAGCGGACCGACCTTGCAGGTGCGTCCGTAGCAACCTACGAGTTCAGGGGCAGGCCGGGCCTTCGCATACGGGTTCAACCCCGGCAGGGTGTGGCACCACACCTTCTGGCCGCGGAAATCTCGCAACTGGTTGAGGCCTTGGATCTTGTCATCGGCCGGAAGACCCCCGTTCTGGTGCATATGGTTTCAGGGGCTCGGTCACGGTTTACCAAGGCCGAACGGGTGCGCTGAGATGGAAACAGTCAGTGCGCTGAAGGCTTCTGTCGCCGACGTCCGCGCGGAGCTTGCAGCGCTGGAGGATCCGCGGGCCCGCGAAATAAACGAAAAGCACGGCGACGATCACGGTGTAAATCTCGGAAAACTGCGGGCCATAGCCAAGCGGCTCAAAGTCCAGCCCGACTTGGCCCGGGAACTGTGGGCTACGGGCGACACCGCCGCCCGACTGCTTTCTCTCCTGATCTGCCGGCCAAAGTCTTATGACCAAAACGAGCTGGATGGCATGCTGCGGGAGGCCCGCGCACCAAAGGTGCACGACTGGCTGGTGAATTACGTGGTCAAGAAGAATCCAGCAGCCGAAGATCTGCGGGTGGCTTGGTTTTCCGACCCCGATCCTGTGGTGGCCAGCGCGGGCTGGGCATTGACCTCGGAGCGCATCGTCAAAAAGCCTGAGGGCCTGGACCTGGGCAAATTGCTGGACATTATTGAAGCAGAAATGAAGGAGGCTCCGGAGCGTTTGCAGTGGGCAATGAACAATTGCCTGGCGCAAATCGGAATTGAGCACCCGGAATATCGCGACCGTGCACTGGATATCGGTGAGCGTCTGGAAGTGCTGAAGGATTATCCGACGCCGCCGAACTGCACCTCACCCTTCGCCCCTGTTTGGATCACTGAAATGGTCAGACGCAAAGCCGGTGCCTAACTCATTAGTCTCTGTTGCGCTGCATCATCCGGTAGGTGAGCTCGGCCAGGAGTTCTTCGTCGGACAGGTGCGAGGCCCGCGCGATGGGGGCAGCGGGAACCGCAACATGGGGCCCTGCTTGCCGCGAAACGTCGCTTGAGCGCATGTCGTCCGGTGTGATCATGTCCGGCGCGAAATTCGACTTGCCCTTGAGTACCTCGGACACGGACCCCGCACGCCAACCCAGCGCATGCTCAAGCTTGCGCTGGTTGATTTCCTGAGTGCGCCGCGTACCTGATTCCAGCGTCCGCACCGTCTTGATGGCAGTCCCGGCCTGTTTGGCCAACTGCACCTGGCTCAGACCTTGGGCAAGGCGTTCCTCTTTGATGAGCCGTCCAATGGTCTGTAGTGCTTCGAGTTCATCCACGCTTCCCACTGTTCCATAGGCAATACTGGGCAATCAAATCGAAACAGGATACTAACGCCCGGGAAAGGGCCTTCCGCGGAGGCAGCCTGCCCGAGGAATATGCGGGCGGCTTGACCGGAAGACGCCCCTCCATGGGCCCCGTCGCGGCAAATAATCAGACTACTTTGTATCGTTGTGGTCACGGCGCGTGTAAGCGCTTGCATTTTCTGCAATCACATGACTATTGTGAGCCTCACCACATCAACCGCACCGCGGAAAAACCTGGTCCACTCACCGAGGAGTTCCCAGCATGAAATCCAAAAAGTTCCTGCTCCCGGCAGCTGTCGCCGGAGTCCTGGCTCTGTCCCTTACCGCCTGTGGTGGCGGAGGTGGCGGCGGCGGCACCAACTCCGGAGGTGCCAGCGGCGATGCAGCCAACAACCTTGACGGCCGTGGGCCGATCACCTACGTCCAAGGCAAGGACAACAGCAACGTTGTCCGGCCGCTTATTGAAAAGTGGAATGCTGCGCACCCGAACGAGAAAGTAACGTTCAAGGAGCAGTCCGACCAGGCCGACCAGCAGCACGATGACCTTGTGCAGAACTTCCAGGCCAAGAACGCCAACTACGACGTCATGAGCGTTGACCTCATCTGGGTGGCAGAATTCGCTGCCAAGGGATGGCTCCAGCCGCTCAAGGACAAGACGGCGATCTCCACGGATGGCATGCTCGAGTCCACGGTCAAGAGCGCCACGTACAACAACACCCTCTACGCGGCTCCGCAGAGCTCGGACGGTGGCATCCTCTACTACCGCGGCGACTTGGTGCCCAACCCGCCCAAGACGTGGGACGAGATGATGAAGATGTGCGACATCGCCAAGCAGAACAATATCGGCTGCTACGCAGGCCAGTTCCAGAAGTATGAAGGCCTCACGGTCAACGCGGCCGAAGCCATCAACTCCGCAGGCGGCAAGATTGTTGATGAGTCCGGCAAGGCTGCCGTGAACTCCAGTGAAGCCAAGGCGGGCCTCACCAACCTGGTCAACGCCTACAAGGATGGCAACATCCCGACCGAGGCAATCACCTTCCAGGAAGAGCAGGGACGCCAGGCCTTCGAAGCCGGCAAGCTCCTCTTCCACCGCAACTGGCCGTACGTATACAACCTGGCCAAGACCGATGGCTCGTCCACTGTGAAGGACACCTTCAAGATGGCTCCCCTCCCGGGCAAGGATGGCCCCGGCGCCTCCTCGCTGGGTGGCCACAACATCGCCATGAGCGTGTACTCCAAGAACAAGGCAACGGTTGCGGACTTCATCAAGTTCATCACCAGCGAGGAAACGCAGCGCTTCTACGCTACCCAGGGTTCGCTGGCCCCTGTCCTGACCAAGCTCTATGACGATCAGGAACTCGTGACCAAGCTGCCGTACCTCCCGGTGCTGAAGACGTCCATCGAGAACGCGGTTCCGCGCCCCGTGACGCCGTTCTACCCCGCCGTCACCAAGGCTGTGCAGGATAACGCCTATGCCGCCCTCAAGGGAGAGAAGACCGTGGACTCGGCAATCTCCGACATGCAAGCGGCTATTGAGTCGGCCGGAGCTAAGTAACCACCCGGGCTAAAGTCCGGCTGCCCGTTCCTGAGTGGCGGGCAGCCGGACTCCGGCCACGGCCTTCTCCCTGACAGGAGTCTTGACATGTCAACAGAATTACAAAAACCAGACACGGCGACCGCTTCCAAGCACACAATGCCAAGCCGTGAAAGCGCCGACCGGAAGCAACTCACGCAAGGACGCTGGGCCTACACCCTCCTGGCGCCGTCGCTCATCCTTCTGGCCATCGTGATCATCTACCCGGTGCTCAACGCAATCATCATGTCCTTCCAGAAGGACTCAGGCCTTGACCCCGCCACCGGGTTCTTCTCAGAAGGCGGCCCGGCCGGATTTGAAAACTACACACACTGGCTGTTGCAGCAGTGCACCGCCCCCGGCGGCGGATCCGTCGCCTGTCCTCCGGGAACACTCGGAGCCCAGTTCTGGGATTCAATGGGGACGACGTTTTTCTTCACGGCAGTTACGGTCGCCTTTGAGACCATCCTCGGCTTCTGGATGGCGATCATCATGGCCCGTGCTTTCCGTGGCCGCAGCCTGATCCGCGCAGCCGTCCTGGTGCCGTGGGCCATTCCAACGGCCGTCACCGCCAAGCTCTGGTTCTTCATCTTCGCCTTCGAAGGCATCGCCAACAAGCTGTTCGGAACCCAAATCCTGTGGACAGGTTCGGAATGGCCGGCCAAGTGGGCCATCATCATTGCCGACGTCTGGAAGACAACGCCGTTTATGGCGCTGTTGATCCTGGCAGGCCTGCAACTGATTCCTGATGAAGTTTACGAAGCAGCCAAAGTCGACGGCGCGTCCACGTGGCAGCGCTTCCGCTTGATCACGCTTCCGTTGGTCAGGCCGGCACTGATGGTAGCCATCCTGTTCCGCGTCCTGGACGCACTGCGCATGTACGACCTTCCCGCGATCATGACCCAGGGCGCCAACGGCACCACCACGTTGTCCATCCTTGTCGTGCAACAAATCAGGCAAGGGTTCAATACAGCGGCGGCGCTATCGACCATTACATTCCTGGTGATCTTCCTTGTGGCCTTTATCTTCGTCCGCTTCCTCGGGGCGAACGCCGTGGATGCAGCCACATCTTCCGGAAAGGCCAAGTGAGATGAGCACAGCCACAGCTTCCAAAACGTCCGCCACTCCGGTTGAACGACCCAAGCGCGCCTTCAACTGGGGGTCACTGCGCACTTACATCAGTGCCGTCGTCATCCTCATCTGGTGCTTGGCACCCTTCTACTGGATGGTTGTCACGGCCTTCCGGGATGTCGGGTACACGTTCGACACTACGCCGTTCTTTACCCACGTCACGTGGGACAACTTCGCCACAGTGTTCGACGAGAGCCTGGGCAACCACTTCGGCCGAAACCTGTTGAACAGCCTCATCGTTGGCGCTGTCACGACAGTCGTTGCGCTCCTGGTCGGCGTCTTTGCCGCCTACGCGCTGGCCCGGCTGAATTTCCGGTTCAAGTTCGTGGTCCTCGGCTTCATCCTGGGAGCTTCAATGTTCCCGGGCGTCGCCTTGGTAACCCCGCTGTTCCAGCTGTTCACCAACATCGGCTGGTTCGGAACCTACCAGGCGCTGATCATTCCGAACATCTCCTTCGTTCTTCCACTCACGGTTTACACGCTGACTTCCTTCTTCCGTGAAATGCCGTGGGAGCTCGAGGAAGCGGCAAGGATCGACGGTTGCACGCAGGGGCAGGCCTTCCGGAAAGTGATCCT
Organism: Paenarthrobacter sp. AB444; assembly: GCF_028736865.1. Classification (NCBI taxonomy): domain Bacteria; kingdom Bacillati; phylum Actinomycetota; class Actinomycetes; order Micrococcales; family Micrococcaceae; genus Paenarthrobacter; species Paenarthrobacter sp. AB444. Next base: position 210,850 of record NZ_JAQZBY010000003.1, read on the forward strand.
TCCGCTGGCAGCGCCGGCAACGTTCACCACGGCAATCCTGGCCTTCATTGCCTCCTGGAATGAATTCCTTATCGCCAGCCAGTTGTCCAACGACGCAACCAAGACGGTCACTGTAGCCATCGCCTACTTTGCCGGTGCACAGCCCCACCAGGAACCGTACACGGCTGTCATGGCAGCGGGTACCGTGGTCACCATTCCGTTGGTGGTCCTGGTGTTGGTCTTCCAGCGCAAGATTGTTGCGGGTCTCACGGCGGGTGCCGTCAAGTGACAAGTTACGGTGATCGACGGCGGGCCTCGCCCACGAAACCCGATGCGGGCAACAAAAGGGTGCGTTCCGCGGAGGATTTCGACATCATCATCGGCTTCCTGGCTTTCTGGGGCCTGGTGCTCCTGATCGCCACCGTTTCGATGGAACTCTCAGGACAGTCGGCCTGGGGCTGGGCGCTCGGTCTTCTGGCCGTGGTGCTGGCGCTCTGGGGCATGCTCCGGCTGCGCAGCAAGTTGCCCCGGCGCACCACGCGGCGGCTTGGTTAGGAGAGAACAGTAACTGACCGACGTCGAAACAAGCTGCATGAAGTCGGCGATCGGCAGGCAGGCGGAATAGGCTGTAAGGTGCCGTCCGGGAACGAGCCCTCGGCTTTCGGCATGCACCAAAAAGGGGGCTTTAGTGGCAAAGACGAACGAGCGGTCCCAACGCGGCGGCCATGCCGGCGTCAGTATCGAGGACGTTGCCGTTGCGGCCGGAGTCTCGACGGCGACTGTCTCACGGGCAGTGCGTGGCTTGCCACGGGTTTCTCCGGCAACGCGGGAGAAGATCCTCAGGGTCGCCGGTGAGCTGGGTTATGTGGCGTCGTCGTCGGCCTCCGGGCTGGCGACGGGCCGCACCCGCACCATTGGCGTCCTTGCTCCCTTCGTCAGCCGCTGGTTTTTCTCCAAAGCCATTGAGGGCGCCGACCGTGAACTCCATTCAAGGAAGTACAACCTCTCCTTGTTCAACCTGGGCGGCCACGGCAGCAACCGCGAGCGGCTCTTCAGCTCCACCATGGTCTACAAACAGATCGACGCCCTGTTGGTGCTCTGCATGTCCTTGACGGAGGATGAATTGGAGCACCTCCACAAGATCGACATCCCCTTGGTGGTGGTAGGTGGCCACGTTGAGGATTGCGCCTACATTGGCATCAACGACTACGATGCCGCGTCCACCGCCGTGAAACACCTGCTGGATTTGGGACACAAGGACATTGCCCTGCTTCATGGCGACGACGAAACGGACTTGAACTTCGACGTTCCCCGCGTGCGTATCCGCGCCTTCCAGGAAGTCATGTCAGACGCCGGTTTGGAAGTGCGCCCTGAATGGGACCAGTGGGGCGATTTCACCGTGGCGAGTGGGCAGCAGGCCTTCAACCGGCTGTGGAGCCAGCCCGGGCGCAAACCGACGGCGATTTTCTGTTCCTCCGACGAGATGGCCATGGGCGTGATCTTTGAGGCCGGACGGCACGGAGTCAGGGTCCCGGAGGACCTGTCCGTCATCGGCATCGATGATCACGATTTTTCGTCCTCACTCGGCCTGACCACTGTTGGTCAACGTCCCGACAACCAAGCGGAACTGGCCACCCGGATGCTGTTGGACGAGCTCGACGGCAACCCCGGCGCCGTCCACTCGGAAGTGGCGCCGCACCATCTGATCATCCGCGAGACAACCGCACCGCCCTACAGCTCAAACTAGGAAGCGCGCGCCAGCTGCCGGATGGGAATCCACCGGGAGGCAAGCCGCCTGTAGGCCGCAGCGGCGCCGGTCATGTCGCCTTCGGCCAAGCACTCTATGCCCAGCCGGACGTCCATGGGCGAATCGTCGGGGTACACCTTGTCTGCCACAGCACCGTAATCCAGCTCCACCATGGACTGAACGTGGAACAGTTCAAGCCATTCGGTGAGCTGGGTCAGGTCGTCGAGCATGTCCAAATCCGGGGCGGCCAGCGCCAGGTGGGCCACGGAAAACCGCGCCCTTTCCAAAGCCTCGGTCAGCGGCGTCCACACCCGCACCGTGAGGATCCGTCCCTCCGATTCCACCACGTCCTTGCGGTCCGACTCGGCAAAAAGCGAGAACCAGCTGAAGGGGATTCCCCAGGTGGAGGCCCGGGTGTGGACGCGTTTGGTATCTTCCCGGGCATTGATCCGGTCGATCCGTTGTTGGTGCTTGTCCCTCTGCGAGACAGGGATGAGCAGGTCGGCCAGCGGACTGTGCACCCCGTCCATGAGCGCGTTGGCCGCCAAGCCGGCCCGAATCACCAGTTGGCTGGGGCAGTAAAGTACCCGCCCGGCGTCGTCCTCTTCATTGGACGGCGCGGCGTGGCGCCCGATCGGGACCCGGGTCATGCGCACCAGATCGGTGCGGCCGGTCGGAAAGGGGTCACCGCCCGAGCGCGTGATGCGTCCCAGCGAGGCCTGGAGCTCCGCATTTTCGACGGCGGCCCGGGAACCTGCCTTGCTGCCCTCGGCCACGAGCTGGCGCTGCTGCTCGGGAGGGAAAGCCTCGAGGGGCTCGTAGACCCGCAGCGACGAAGAAAAGGGCAGACCGGCCTGGCCCCTGTACAGCTTTCCACTCATGTCCGGCCAGCCCCTTTCATTTCGAGTCAGTGGTGCCTAGTCTGCGAGCTCCACAATCACAGGAGCGTGATCGGATGCGCCTTTACCCTTGCGCTCCTCACGGTCAATCGACGCGCCTGTGACCCTTGCGGCGAGAGGGGCCGATGCGAGGCAGAAGTCGATCCTCATGCCTTCCTTCTTCGGGAAGCGCAACTGCGTGTAGTCCCAGTACGTGTAGACGCCGGGACCCGGCGTGTAAGGACGTACGACGTCGGTGAATCCGGCGGTTTCGAACGCGTGGAACGCTGCCCGCTCGGGTTCGCTGACGTGGGTGTAGTTGTTGTTGCGGAAGAGCTCGATGTCCCAGACGTCGTCGTCGAACGGGGCGATGTTCCAGTCACCCATGAGGGCAATCTGGGCGTTGGGATCGGCCTGGACCCACTCGGCAGCCTGGCCGCGGAGGACTTCGAGCCACTTGATCTTGTACGGCATGTGTTCGTCGTCCAAGGAGCGGCCGTTGGGAACGTACAGGCTCCAGATGCGGATACCGCCGCAGGTGGCTGCGATGGCGCGGGCTTCCTGGGCCGGGTCCTTGCCGGCCTTGCCGAAAGCGGGCTGGTCCACGAACGTGCGTTCCACGTCCTCCAAGCCCACGCGGGAGGCGATGGCAACGCCGTTCCACTGGTTCACGCCGAAGTGCGCTACCTCGTACCCCATGCGCTCAAAGAGTTCCCAGGGGAAGTTTTCGTCCTTGCACTTGGTCTCCTGGATGGCCAGGACATCGCAGTCGCTGCGCTCAAGCCAGGCCTCCACGCGGTCGGCTCGGGCGCGGAGGGAGTTCACATTCCAGGTAGCTATCTTCACAGCCACTAACTTACCGAACTTGGCGCTGAGCGCATCCCCCTGCGGCTTAATACCGTCGCCTTGGGCCGTGCGTCCCGGGACTAGTACCTGTACAGCGTCCGGTTGGTGGCCAACTTGCGGAGACCGATGCCGGAAGCGATCAGCAGCAACCCCGTCACGATGGCGAAGGCGGCCAGCATGCCCGTAAGTCCCAACAGCCCTACACCTGGGTTGACCAGGACGACAATCCCGAAAACCGTAGTGATCAGGCCGGTCAGCAGCCACAGGCCCCAGCTCCGGATAAAGCTGCGGGCAGCCAGCGCCAGGATGATCTGCGAGATTCCCAGCATCAAGGCCCACAAGCCGATGAGGATGCCGATCGCGGCAGCCGTAATACCGGGCCATGCGATGGCCAGGATGCCGGCGGCGATGGAAACGAATCCACCCACCAGGCTCCAGACGGAGCGGCCGGCAGGATCGTAAAAATAGTGGGCAACGCTGGTGACGCCGTCGATGATCGCGAAGAATCCGAACACCACCACGACTGCGAACACCGCGGCATTTGGCAACACCAGCACCAAGAGCCCAAAAAGTATGGCGAGGACTCCCCGGACCAACAAAGCCGTCCCTGGAGTAGTGAACATTCTGCGACCCGTTGTGTCCGACATACGGTCAGCGTAACCAACGGCTGCCTTTACCGCATCCCCTCCCGACGGATGGCCGTGGCTATGGCCGCCGCCCGGGTCTCGACCCCGAGCTTGGCATAGATGTGGGCCAGGTGTGTCTTGACCGTGGCTTCGGAGATGAAGAGGCGTTTGCCAAGGTCCCGGTTGCTGAGGCCCTGGGTCAGGAGGCTGAGCAGTTCCGCCTCCCGGGGCGTGAGCACTTCGTCAGGGTTCCGCATGTGCTGGAACAGCCTCGAAGCCACCGGCGCGCTCATGACGCTTTTGCCCTGGACGGCGCCGCGAACGGCCGCGAAGATCTCTTCGGGAACGGCGTCCTTGAGCAGGTACCCCATGGCTCCGGCGTCCACTGCCCGGACGATGTCGGCGTCGGAGTCGTAGGTGGTGAACACAATCACCGCCTGCTTCGGGTTGCGTTGGCGGAGCTTTTTGATGGCCTCGATGCCGTCCATCCCGGCGCCCATTGACAGATCCATCAGCACCACAGCGGGCGCATGTTCCTGGACAGCTTCCAGCGCTTCCTCACCCGAGGAGACGTCACCGACGACGGCGATGTCGGGCTGGGTGCCCAGCAGCGCCTTGAGTCCGCTGCGGACCACGGTGTGGTCATCCACAAGCAGCACGGAAATGGTGGTCAAAGGCCCTCCCTTGATGACCGCGTCGGCGGGGCGAGCGGCAGCTGCGCCGCGATGATCGTTCCTTCGCCCGGCGTGCTCTCCACGGACAATTCTCCACCCAGCTGTTCCACCCGTTGCCGCATGGCCCGCAGGCCGTACCCTCCGGTGGGCGACGGTGGAGGTACCGCTGTGGGATCGAAGCCGCGGCCGTCGTCGTACACGTCCAGGGTGACCGCCTCCGGGAGGTACCCGAGGGTCACGCTGGCGTGGTCCGCGTGCGCGTGGAGCTTGATGTTGGCGGCCGCACTCTGGGTCACGCGGAGCAAGGCATGGCGGACCTCGGCGGGGATGGGGCGGGCTTGCCCGGTGACGTGGACGTCGATGGACTCCACGTACTGGCGCGCGGCGTGCTGCAGGGCCTCCGGAAGGGGCTCGGATTCCAAGCCGGGGGCGGAAAGTTCGTGCACCAGGCTGCGGGTGTCGGCGAGGTTTCGCCTCAGCAGCCCGGACGCCTTGGCGACGTCCTGCCGGGCCGAACCCTCGGGCCAGGAACGCTGCGCCGCCTCAAGGAGGAGCAAGCTGCTGGCGAGGCCCTGCGTGACGGTGTCGTGGATTTCCCGGGACACGCGCTCGCGTTCGGCGACGATTCCGGCCTCGCGTTCGGTGGCGGCCAACTGCTCCTGGTCGCGCTCGATCTTGTCGTAGATCAGGGTGAGCAGGGCGCCGGCGGCCAGCGGGCCGAGCAACATGGCCACGTCGGTCCAGTCGCTCATCCGGAACAGCCCGACGGCGGTGGCCGCTGCGGTCACGCCGCCGGCGGTGTAGCCCGCCCAGCCGCTGAAAGCCCTGCGCGTCAGGAAGAAGATGGCGAAGGAGCACCAGGCGAAGCTCGGGGCAACGATGACAAGGGTGGACCAGGCTGCCACCAGGGCGATCATCCACGGAATCCACAGGTTCCGGCGTTGTATCCGGGGCCCGTTCCGGCGTTGCATCCGGTCCGTGGCCGGCCTGGGCCGGGCCAGCGCGGCCGTCACGGCGTAAAGCGCGCACACTGCGGCGGCCAGGGCCACGGTCCAGAGGTTGTCCGAGGGGGAGTGGCGCATGATGTACCGGACGCCCGATGCGACCATGAGCACCGCGAATCCGAGATGCACCACTACGTCGATGCGGCCGTCCTTTTGGCCGTCGGCCGGCGGCCTGGTGCCTGCTGTCATGGATGGTTCCCGTTCGGTTGATGGCGCTCTTTCCATGCTAGGTCCCGGGCCGCTGAACGTCTCTCCGCCTTTTGGCTGATACCGGAGGCGGAAAGGCTGAGGTTGGGCGCTGCGTTGGGCCGATGTGCTTTGTTGTGCCCCGCGGAAGCATGGAGTTGTACCCCGGAACATTCCAAGGAGAACCCATGAAGAAGCCCAACAAGATGCTTGCCGCCGCCGCTGCCGGAGCGCTGTTGCTCACCGGCGGGATCACAGCCGTGGCCAACGCCGTTGCACCGTCCGCGGTGCCTGAGGCCGCGGCAGCCAAGATTCCGGCGGACGTCCAGCCGGCGCCGGAGAACGTCGTAGCCCAGAACCGCATCACCGTCGGTGCATCCAGCAAGGCCGTCAACGCGGCGCTCGCCAAGTGCCAGGTCGACAAACTGCCGTTCGTGACCGTGGCCTTGGTTGACCGCTTCGGTACCGTCCAGGCACTTCTTCGCGGAGACAACGCCGCTGAGCACACCATCGAGGCCGCAAAGCAGAAGGCCTACACCGCTGCGGCCTTCGGTGCTCCAACCAGCGAGTTGGCCAAGCGCGTCAACGGCAACGGCCCATCCATCGCCGACCTCCCCGGCACCTTGTTCCTCTCCGGTGGCGTGCCGCTGAAGGTGAACGGCGTATCGGTGGCGGGTATCGGCGTCGGCGGTGCCCCCGACGGTGCCCTCGACGAAGCCTGCGCGACCGCCGGAGCCGACGCCCTGGCCGCGGCGAAGTAGCCGTGCCCCCTCTCGGAGTTTTTGTGCAGATAATGCCCTTTAGGAAGCGTTTTAGGAGCGTTATGTGTACAAAAACTCTCGGGTTGGTGGTGGTGCTTGGGGTGCTGGCGGGATGTTCGACGGCGGTGCCGTCGCCTCCCAGCGCGGCCACGACTCCCGGAGCTCCCAGCCCAACCGCAGCGTCCAGCGCGAGCCCGGGCCCGGCGTCGTCGTCCCCTGCCGTGGTGGCCCCAACCCCACTGTCTCCCGAGGCACAAAGGGAAACCGACCGGCTCCTGATCCTCGCCGCGAAAGCCAACGATCCCGTCCGGGTCCGGGAGCTGATCGCGGCGGGCGGGAACGTGAACGCCAAAGACTCCATCCAGGACTCCGCGTTCCTCTATGCAGGGGCCGAAGGGTTCAACGAAGTCCTCCAGCTGACGTTGGAAGCCGGGGCCGACGTCCGCAGCATCAACAGGTACGGCGGCACAGCACTGATCCCCGCGAGCGAGCACGGGCATACGGACACGGTGCGGATCCTGATCGCCGCCGGTGTGCCGGTCAACCACGTGAACAACCTGGGCTGGACCGCGATGCAGGAAGCGATCCTGCTCAACAACGGCGGGCCGAAGCAGCAGGACGTGGTGAAGCAGTTGCTCGCGGCCGGGGCTGATCCGGACATCCGCGACCCCGAAGGCCGGACCGCCCTGCAGAACGCGGAGCGGCTCGGATTTACGGAGATCGCGGCGCTGATCCGGAACCGCTGAGCCCCGCCCACCCAAGTAGGGGACAGCACTTGTTCCAATGAGAGCTCAGTGGAACGTTTGCTGTCCCCTAGTTGGGTTCCTACAGCGATTCGAGGATGCTCACGTAATTCGCGATGCCCACGCCGCCCATGTTTTGAACCGCTCCGCGCCGGGCATTGGGCAACTGCATGTCCCCGGCGGTGCCACTGAGCTGCATCGCCGCGATCACGTGCTGCGACACGCCCGTGGCGCCAACAGGGTGGCCCTTTGCCTTCAAGCCGCCGGACACGTTGACGGGCAGCTTTCCGTCCTTGTAGACCCAGCCTTCCTTGATCGCCCGGGAACCCTCGCCGCGTGGCGCCAGTCCCATGGCTTCGTACATGATGAGTTCGGCGATCGTGAAGCAGTCGTGCACCTCCGCGAAGTCCAGGTCGCCTACCTCAACGCCCGCCATGCCGAACGCCCGCTCCCACGAAGCCCGCGTGGCGGCGAACTCGGTGGGGTCGCGCTTCTCCGCCGGGAAGAAATCGTTCGCGTGGCCAAATCCGGCAAGGCGCACGGCTGTGGTTGCGCCGTTGCTCGCTTGGGTGGACAGTACGACGGCGGCAGCACCGTCGGAGACCGGCGAACAGTCAGTGCGGCGCAGGGGCTCGGCCACCATGGGATTCTTGTCCGAAATGGTGCGGCAGAACTCCTCGCCGAAGTCACGGTGCATCTGGGCGTACGGGTTGTCCATGCCGTTGCGGTGGTTCTTGGCCGAGATGGAACCCAGGACATCTCCGAGGCCAGCTTCGTAGCCCGGGCTGCTGATCGATGAGCCGTAGCGCTTGTCGTAGTGCTGGGCAACCTCGGCGAAAAGGCCCGTGAAGCCGGTTGTCGAGGGCTTGCCGGCCATCTCATAGGACGCGCCAAGCAGCGCTGCCCCCACCACGTCGGCTCCGGCGTCTGTCATCTTTTCCGCACCGATCACCAGGACATTCCGGGCTGTGCCCGCAAGGAGTGCCTTCACTCCCTGCTGGAACGCCGCAGAACCTGAAGCGCAAGCATTTTCGGTGCGCGTGGCTGGAACGTTGGCCAGATCCGCCGACAGCTGCAACGCCAGCGACGACGTGAAACCCAAGGGCTGCATGCCGGAGTTGAACTGGCCAAGGTAGATCTCGTCGATGTCCTTGGGGTCCAGGCCTGAGTTCCGGATGGCGTCACCGGCTACCTCAACGATCAGCGTCTCCAAAGTGTCGTCCGTGAGCTTGCCGAACTTGCTGTGGCCCCAGCCCGTGAGCAGGATGTCCTTGCCGAATTGATCCTTGAGGCTCATGCCGTAGCTCCTTCCAGTGCTGCTGCTTCAGCCGTCACGCTGTCCTCCAGCGCGACCTCGAAAGCCGCTTCTGTCTTTTCCGTGATTTCTTCCACCGTGACGCCCGGGGCGAGCCGGGTCAGCAGCAGGCGCGTGCCGCCGTCGTGCGTTTCATTAGTCTCGACGTCGAAAACGGCGAGGTCCGTGATGATCCGGTCCACGCACTTCAGGCCCGTTAGGGGCAGCGTGCATTCGGTGACGATCTTGGCTGAGCCATCCTTGGCATTGTGCTCGGTCAGGACCACTACCCGCGGTGTTCCGGCGACCAGGTCCATGGCCCCGCCCATGCCCTTGACCATCTTGCCGGGGATGGTCCAGTTGGCCAGGTCCCCGCTGCCGGACACCTGCATGGCACCGAGGATGGCGACCTTGACGTGGCCGCCGCGGATCATGCCGAACGACGTTGCCGAGTCGAAGATGCTGCCGCCGGGAGTGATGGTGACGGTTTGTTTACCGGCGTTGATGAGGTCGGCGTCTTCCTCGCCCTCGTAGGGGAATGGGCCCATCCCGAGCAGGCCATTCTCGCTCTGGAGGACCACCCGCACGCCGTCGGGCAGGTTGTTTGCAACGAGCGTCGGGATGCCGATGCCGAGGTTGACGTAGTCGCCGTCGTTGAGTTCTTCGGCCGCGATGGCAGCCATCTGGTCACGTGTCCATGCCATGGTGTTGCTCCTATTCTCTGCTTGGAGGGCGGCTTAGACGGCCGCGGTTTCGAGGCGCTGGCGGACCGTGCGCTGTTCGATGTCCTTGACGCGGTCGGTGGCCTGCACCAACCGCTGGACGTAGACGCCCGGGGTGACGATGTGGTTCGGGTCCAGCCGGCCCGGCTCCACGATGACCTCCGACTCGGCGATGGTCACGTTGCCCGCCGTGGCGACCACCGGGTTGAAGTTGCGGGCCGTGTAGCGGTAGATCAGGTTGCCGTCGGTGTCCGCGGTGTGGGCGTGGACCAGGGCGATATCTGCCGTGATGGCGCGCTCGCGGACGTAAGTCACGCCGTCGAACTCTTCCAGGGGCTTGCCTTCGGCAACCAGGGTGCCCACGCCGGTGCGGGTGTAGAAGGCCGGGATGCCGGCGCCGCCTGCACGGAGGCGTTCAGCGAGGGTGCCCTGCGGTGTGAACTCGACCTCCAGCTGGCCGGCCAGGTACTGCTCGGCGAACAGCTTGTTCTCGCCGACGTAAGAGGCGATGACTTTGCGGACCTGGCCCGCCTCGATGAGGACTCCCAAGCCCTTGCCGTCGACGCCCATGTTGTTCGAGACGATGGTGAGATCCTTGACGCCCGACTCGCGGACGGCGTCGATCAGGTCGGCGGGGATGCCGCTGAGGCCAAAACCGCCGACGGCGATGATCTGGCCATCTGCCAAAAGGTCATGGAGCGCTTGGGCTGCGCTCGCGTGGAGTTTGGACATGTGGGGCTCCTCGTTGAGTGTGTATCCACTTTGTGGACGTTCTTTGTATCTGCTCTGGAGCGTAGATTTTTCGGCTTATGGGGTCAATGGCCGGTTGCGTTGGCTACTCATGGTGTGGACGGTACGCTGGGACTTGTCCATATTGTGGAAGAATTCTTGTTGGAAGGACTGTCATGACGGTGCAGGGAGCCCAAGTGGTCGGCCGTGTGGCATTGCTGCTGCGCCTTGTGGGTCGCAAGCCCGAGGGGACCTCGTTGGCCGGTTTGGTGCGGGAGTCCGGACTGACCAGGCCCACGGTTCACCGGCTCCTTAGCTCCCTTGCCGCCGAAGGCCTGCTGGAACACGACTCCGGCACTGGAAAGTGGGTGCTTGGCCCGGAGGTTTTCCTGCTGGGCTCAGTGGCGGCGGCGCGTTTTCCCATGGAGGACATTGCCCGGCCCTCCTTGCGGCGCTTGGCTGCTGAGACAGGGGAGAGCGCCTTCTTTTCCATCCGCAGAGGCAACGAGACCGTCTGTGTGCTGCGCGAGGAGGGGTCGTTCCCGGTGCGCTCCTTCGTGCTCCATGAGGGGGTGCGGTTCCCTCTGGGGATAGCCTCCGCCGGCACGGCGATCATGGCGTTCCTGCCGGAGGAGGAGCAGGAGTCGCTGCTGGGGGACTGGGCTGCCCACGCGGGTGACTTCGCTGCGGGCCACACTGCCGACATCGTCCGGGGCAACCTGGAGAAGACCCGGCTGGCAGGCTACTCGGTGAATCCCGGGTTGATCCTGGAAGGCAGCTGGGGGATGGGTGCGGCCGTGTTCGACACCCAGGGACGACCGGCGTGGGCTCTTTCGCTCACAGGGATCGAACCCCGCTTCCGCCCGGATCGCCAGGAGTTCCTCGGCAAGCTGTTGCTCGAGGAAGCGCACAGGATGACAGCCCGCTTGCAGTCCCCCTGACCCAACTGGGGGACAGATAACGTTCCACTGAGGGCTCAGTGGAACGTTATCTGTCCTCTGGTTGGGTGGGGTTAGCTGAGGTTCAGGCGCATCAGTACTCGGGGGAATCCGTTAAGTACGGACGTGGTTTCGGCGACCTTGGTGAAGCCGGCCTTCTCAAAGAGCCTCCGCGTCCCCACGTACGCCATGGTCAGGTCGACCTTCCCGCCCTTGTTGTCCACGGGATAGCCCTCGATGGCCGGGGCGCCGTGGCTCCTGGCGAACTCTATGGCGCCTTGCAGGAGTGCGTGCGAGATCCCCTTTCCACGGTGCCCAGGCCGCACGCGGATGCACCACACGGACCAGACCTCGGAGTCGTCCGCATGGGGGATCTTCCTGTTCGTTGCGAAACTGGTGTCCGCCCGAGGGTGGACGGCTGCCCACCCGACTACTTCGTCGCCGTCGTACGCCAAAACACCGGGAGGTGGGTCTTCGGCGACCAGCTTCTCGACGTACTTTCCACGCTCCTGGCGCTGCAGGCTCAGATTCAGCTTGGACGGGATCCTGTAGCTCAGGCACCAGCACACATTGGAGTCGGGGCGCTTGGGCCCCACCATGGTTTTGACGTCGTCGAACTCTGTGGCGGGACGGACTTCGATAGCCATCAGCCCATCCTGTCACCGGCGCACACGCTCCGCTAGACTGTCCAGCGTGATGACCGGATCGGGCCGCGGCCCTGCACGGATCGGCTACCCGGCCGACCACTGACGCGCTTCGCGGGTGCTGCGCGCGCACCTCCTTGTGGATCGATGAACCCATCAGACATTCCACTGAACACAGGAGACCTGCATGCCCGCACTTTTCAACCACACCATCATCGCCTCGCGTGATGCGCACCGTGTCCGCAGAGTTCTAGAACAACGCGGGGTCACTTATGGCCCGTAAATACGCCCTCAATGGGCCATAAGTGACCCCGCGTCGCACGGAGTTCAAAAAAAGTTTTTCAATCCGCACCCATCCACCCCGTCCCATCCTCCGAATAGCTGGTGAGACACAAACCGGAGGTACAGCAAGAGCGGTACTTACGGCCCGTGTCCCACCACCCGATGGATCCAACGCCCTGGTTCCGAAAACAAGGAGAATGACATGTTGTCCACAAAGCGCCCCGCCCTCGCCTTCGTTGGCCTCACTGCAGCCACCCTTCTCGGGCTCACTGCCTGTGGTGGATCCGGCTCCTCCAGCTCGGCTTCCTCTTCGTCCGCACCGGCTCCGATGAGCTCCTCCGCTGCTCCTTCGTCGATGGCGCCGTCGCCGTCGTCGTCCATGAGCAGTGCGGCCATGGATCCGGCCGCCAACCTTGTGGGCCCCGGCTGCGCCGGTTACGCCGCACAGGTTCCGGACGGTGCCGGTTCGGTACAGGGCATGGCTCAGGACCCGGTGGCCGTTGCGGCCTCCAACAACCCGCTGCTCAAGACCTTGACCGCCGCTGTTTCCGGCAAGCTCAACCCCAAGGTGGACCTGGTCTCCACCCTTAACGGCAGCGAGTTCACGGTATTCGCACCGGTTGACGACGCTTTCGCCAAGATCGACCCCGCCACCATCGAGGCGCTGAAGACCGATGACGCCACCCTCAGCAAGATCCTCACCTACCACGTAGTCCCCGGCCAGATCACTCCGGACAAGATCGTCGGCACCCACAAGACTGTCCAGGGTGGCGAAGTGACGGTTGCCGGCACCAAGGACGCCCTCACGGTCGACGGCGCAAACGTGATCTGCGGTGGCGTCAAGACCGCCAACGCCACGGTCTACCTGATCGACTCCGTGCTGATGCCCAAGTAGGCCTTGGCCTCACGCAGCAGCCTCACGCAGCACACGACAAAGCAGGCGCCGGGATTCCGGCGCCTGCTTTGTGGTTGAAGGACTAGCTGTTCAGCTCGCTGTCGACATAAGAGCCCGGGCGGCTGTGTTCGGACCCGCAGGGGCAGTGATCGAGCTGGATGCGGACCGTCATGGGTTTGGAAGCGTCCAAGGTGAGGGTCACATCGTTTGACTGGCTGCTGAGCCGGACTGTTCCTTCGGTAGTGACGTAGGACATGGGGGACCTATCTGTGCGTTGGGAAATTGGGACTGTTCGTGACTGGCTATTTGCTGCCGGAGTCCAGCGGAGGTTTGACCACCAGCGGGATGGTTCCGGTAGCCGTTCCGCCGGGACAATCGGATTCGTTGCACTTCCCGGCACACTCGTGCTTGGTGACGAGGTCGAATTGCACGCCGCCATGTTGCTCAACGCCGGTCCGGATGGCGCGGTCCACCACCGAAGTGGCCAGGCGCCTGTGCAGCGACAACGGATCCCGCCGAAGGTCCTTGGCCAGGGCGAAGCAGAGCAGCAGCATCACGATCACGAATGGCAGTGCCGCAACAATCGTGACTCTCTGCAATCCGGCCAGGGCTTCTGATGGTTCGTCACCACCGGCCAAGAGCATGACGGCGGCAACGGCACCTGTGAGGCTTCCCCAGAAGATGACGACGGCGCGGCGCGGGTGCTCTGCCCCGTTGGAGCTAAGCGATCCCATGACGATGGACGCGGCGTCGGCACCGGTGATGAAGAAGATTGCCACGAGCACCATGGCCAGCACGATGACAGCGGCAGTAGCCCAACCGGGCATGCCCAGGTTCTTGACCAGATCGAAGAGCGCGCCGTCGAAGTTGACGGACGGTACGCCGTTGGTGGTGGTCACCAGGCCGGGGGTGCCGGCCTTGTCAGCTTCCTGCTGGATATTGAAAGCGGCTCCGCCGAAGATTCCGAACCAGATCACGCTGACAACGCTGGGCACCAGCAGCACGCCGGTGACGAACTGGCGGATGGTGCGCCCGCGGCTGATGCGGGCGATGAATAGGCCTACGAAGGGCGTCCATGAAATCCACCAGGCCCAGTAGAAGATGGTCCAGCTGGTCATCCAGCTGCGCAATGCTTCGTCGCCCACGGCTTCTGTCCGGGATGACATTTCAGCGAGATCGCGGGCATAGTCGCCGATCGCGGAGGGGATCAGGTTGAGGATGAACAGGGTGGGACCCGCAACGAACACGATGAGCGCCAGTACCACGGCAAGCACCATGTTGATGTTGGAGAGCCACTGGATTCCGCGGCTGATGCCGGAGACGGCCGATGCCACGAAGCAGAAGGTCAAGATGGCTACGATGACCACAAGTACCGGAGTGCCGACCTCGCCGAGCCATCCGTTCGACGTCATGCCGCTGCCGATCTGGAGGGCGCCAAGGCCCAGGGAAGCGGCGGTGCCGAAGAGCGTGGCGAAGATGGCCAGGATGTTGATGAACTTGCCGACAGGCCCTTCCACCATGCGGATGCCGAACAGGGAAGTGAACGCAGCGGACATCAACTGCCTCCGGCCCAGACGGTACGTTCCGTAGGCCATGGCGATGCCGACTACTGCGTACATGGCCCAGGGGTGGAGGGTCCAGTGGAAGATCGAGGTGGCCATTGCGGTCTGGATGGCGGCAGGTGTCCGGCCGTCAACTGTCCCTGGTGGGGGAGAGATGTAGTGGTAGAGCGGCTCGGCCACACCGTAGAACATGAGGCCGATACCCATGCCTGCCGCGAACATCATGGCTACCCAGGAAACAGTACGGAATTCGGGCTTCTCGCCGTCCTTGCCCAGCGGGATGTTGCCGAATTTGCCCAATGCCAACCACAGGACGAAGACGACGAACAGGGAGGCGAGGACCATGAACAGCCAGCCTGTGTATTCCATTACCCAGTTCAGGGCACCTTTGGACGTTTCGGACAGGCTGTCGCGACCGACAAAGCCCCAGACCACGAAGGCGACGGCGATGGCGCCCGTGATCCCGAAGGTGACTTTGTCGAGGGTAAGTTTCTGGTTCCGGCGGGCCGTGACGGCCTGCTCGGTCTTGGCGTGGCGCAGTTCCACCAGGATTTGTTCGTATTCTTCAGCATCCGGGAGGGTTCCTGCGCCTCCGTCCTCGTCGTTGAGGGCTGCTGCCTTGCTTGCATCGGGGGAGGCGCTGGGGATTTCCTCAGGAACCTCCACGTGGACGGGGTGGGCCGCTGAATTACCTGCCGGACGATCGTCAGCTGGTAACTCCTCCGGTGTTAAGGGTTTTGTGTCACTGTTTGTAGCCATGAGCGGGTCCTTTGCTCGGCGAGTCATGGTTTTTCTTGGTTGAATGCCCTAACGGCCTGCATTCGAAGGGAGATTGGGTCGTTCCGCATGAATCAACAAGATTCGCGCTAAGCAACAGAGTGCGCCGCGTCACACCGCAAAGTCAAGGCTTTTCGGCTCTGTGACGGCAATTTGATATATCAATTGGCCTTGACGTGGCAGTCCGCAGACACCGGTAAGTTCACTACATGAAGTACCCCTACACGGAAGCCCACGGGAAGGGCCATTTGCGGCGGCGTACGCTTCTTGGCGGATCGCTGGCTTCCGTCATGCTTGTCGACAAACGGCTACGGCAGGCTCGTGCCCCTCTCGACCCGTACGTCATCGAATGGGACAGCTACCGCCAAACCATCCTCGGCCTTGGTTTCGAGATTCAAAGCGACTCGATCGGCTCAGGCAATGTCGGGCTGCCGGAGAACCACGCTTCGGTTCCACACGATCTCGTGCAGACCGAACGCGAGAGGTTCTATCGGGAGATGCTTCGGGCCGGCGGCGAAAGAGGTTTCCGCTACTGCCGCCTTGCCTTGGGTCTGTTTCTTCGTGGACTCACGGAAGACCGGAAGAATATCGTTGGCCGCTGGCCGGAACAGATGGACGAACTTAGGGAATTGGTGGAGGGGGCCCGGGTCGAGGGCCTGTCGGTGGAATATTGGTCCCCCGCACCGCATTGGAAGTCCAACAAGGGGTTCGTTGGAGGAACCCTCAGGAGCGCCGACCAGGGCTTCCTCTCGGATTTCAGCGAGGCGATCGTCAGGGATGTGGCTTACCTCCAAGAACACGGGCTGCCCGTCAGCTGGTGGGGCCTTCAGAATGAGCCGGACCTGGAAACTGTCTATTCATCATGCAGCTACAACGATGCGCTGTACTTCAAAACCTTCCGTACCGCCGCATCACGGCTACGTGCCCGCTTTCCCTGGATCCGGATACACGCCAACAGCTTTGGTGGCCAGCACGGTATCGGTGGCGCGGCCCTGCGCGCTGACGAGCGGACCTTGTCCCTCGTGGACGCGTGGACTTGGCATCACATCGGTCGCGACTCCAGTGAGTTACTTCCCGGCGTCAACAATTTCAGCGACGAGGCTGCCGACCGCGTGGTGTACAACAATGAATTCGAGTACCTGCAGTGGGACCAGCGCTTGATCCCTTGGTACACCGTGAACACCGCCCAATCAATAATGAACTGGATGGTGTTCCATGGCGCGTCCATCTGGATGTGGCTGCACGCTCTCAAACCCACCTACAACTCTGAATCTGCGGGCTACGCCCTGGGAATCTGGAGGCCGTGGGATGACGACAACTACACCCACTTTCCAGACCTCCAAAAAGGTCATTGGACGTTCAACCCGGTCCACTGGAATGCTCTCGCAGGGTTCCTGCGGCACATGCCATGGAACTCCATACGCGTGGAAGTCAAAGAATCCACGACGAACGGGGACTGTCGGATTATGGCTTGGATATCTCCTGACGGGCGCCGGACATTTGCGCTGACAAACCGGTCCGGGAACCCCCGGGAGTTTCACGTACAGGCCGAAGGAAGGTTCACCGGCAGCCGGTATTCCCACCGCCTCAACGATCTTGGCTTGGGGACGGACTCTGGCACCGCATTGCACATCACAGTGCCCGCCTACACCATCGAATTCTGGACAGAGGCCACATGACCGCTCCCGAGGAACCGAGGGTGGCATCGCGGCGCCCCGGCCTTCCCACGATGACCGCGCCAGGCAACATCAGGGTGAAGAATGCGCCGAACTTTCTCGAGCTGAGCTGGGATCCAATCCCCGGAGCCGTTCGTTATCTCATCCGCCGAAAGACCGGGGACTCAAACGCGGCAATCGAACAAGTCGTGGAAGGCACCACCTACTTGGACTTGGACGTGGAGAACGATTCTGTTTACACCTATGAGATAGCAGGCATGAACGCAGCAGGAGCAGGCGTGTCCAGTTCCATCGCGGCGGCTCCAGTGAAAGCGGGTCCCCTACAAGCCGTCCAAGGGCTCAGGGTGAGAACCGTCGGCGGAGTGCCACTGCTTTCCTGGCGTCTTGCAGCCGACGCCTCCGGCTATGTCGTGGAGAGAGCCAGCACCAGCGGCGGTAAGTTCAAAGCGATCGCACGAATCACGGAAACGGAGTTCGCTGACTTTCTGTCCGGCGACGCCGCGCACTACAGAATCCGTTCCGCGAATACTTTCGGAGACTGCGCCCTGACGTCATGGCAAGTGAGTTGGCGGCGGCGGACAACAGTCATCTGAGGACGCTTCGTGAGCGCCTGGAACGGCCCGTGTGCGTCGGAGCTGCGACACCGCCTAGCGGTGCCTGTACCCCATCCGGGCGCTGATGGTCAGCCCGGCCTCACGCAGTCCGTCGACAAGCCCCGGCTGGTCCTCTGGCGAAAAACGGAACGCCGGACCCGAGATGCTTACTGAAGCGATAACGCTGCCCGTGTGGTTGTAAATGGGCACGGCCACCGCCGTGAGCCCGATTTCAAACTCTTCGTGGACCACGGCATACCCCTTTCGGGCCACCTCCAGCAGCTGCTTCTCCAATTCCCCGCGGTTGGTCACTGTGCGTGGTGTCCGGGCCGGCAGTCCGACCGCCTTGAAGACCTGGGTTCTTTCGTCGGCCGTCAGGGCGGCCAGGAGGACCTTGCCGCTGGAGGTCGCGTGCAACGGCGTCAGGCTTCCCACCCAGTCATAGGTTGCCAGCGTTGACGGTCCCATGGCCTGATCCACGTTGACCGCGTAATTGGACCTCAAAACAGCGAGGTTGACCGTTTCCTTGTATTCGTGGGCAAGGGCTTCCAGGACTTCCCGGGCCTCATGCACAACACTGAGCCTGCCGGGTATGGAGGATGCCAACCGGAGAATGCCGAAACCCAGCTGGTACTTGCCGCGCTCGTTGTTCTGCCGGACCAAATCACGGCCCACAAGGGAGCCAACCAGCCGGGATACGGTGGATTTGTGGACGCCCATTTCCTCGGCGATCTCGCTGACTCCGGCATCGCCTTCCCGGGCCAGGATTTCCAGGATCTGCAGGGCGCGGTCCACCGACTGGACGCCTCCGCCCTGGGAATCCGCGTCCAAGTCCGGGTTGCTGCGTGCGGCCATGGTGCCTCGTGTGTCGTTGTCCAGGCAGGCAGCCCTGGGCTTAATAGCCCGGGACGGCCCGCGTCCTCGTCCTCCCTCATCCTAGACGGACTTCTCCAGGCTGCCCGGGTGTTGTCCACGGCAGAGGCAGGACGGGAACGGGTTCGCCGGCGGCTGCTCCCTCCGGCGGCACTGCCATGTACCCGTCGGCCCACGCGAGTCCGCGCATCATCCCGGGGCCCGTATGGGAGGCGGGAAATACGAGGCCGTGGACAATGCTGCAGGGCATGAGGCGCGTCTTCCCGGGGACGGGCTCGATGTCGGCGCCGGAGAGCATGGGCGTGGCTGTCCTGAATGGACGGTTTCCCAGGGCAGCGAGCAGCGGCTCTCCCAGGGTCATGAGCGCCAACATGGCCGCCAGCGGATTGCCTGGCAGCCCGATGATGAAGCGGCCGTCGGGAAGCTCGGCCATCACCGCAGGGTGGCCCGGCCGCATGGCAACGCCGTCCAGCAGGAGCCGCCCGCCGAGGGCTTCGACGGCCGCACGGAAGTGGTCCGTCCCGGATTTGCCCGTTCCGCCGGTGGTGATCGTTACGTCGGGCCGCTGCCCGGCGCCGGCGCCGGCCAGCGCTGCCAGCCATTCGTCGTACGAGTCACCGATCCGTGTCTGCCCCAGCGCAATCCCTCCGAGCTGTGGAATGACGGCATTGAGCTGCGGGCCGAAGGCGTCGCGCACCTGTCCCGGCGCTGGCTCACCTGAGGTGATGACTTCCGAGCCCGTCAGTACGACGGCGACCCCCGGCTTGCGCTGCACCAGGACGTTGTCGTGTCCCGCCACAGCGGCGAGGGCAAGGTGTGCCGGGTTGAGTACTGTTCCGGCAGGGATGAGGATGTCCCCGGCGGTGGCTTCTTCCCCGGCCGGACGGATGTGCCGGCCGGGAACTGTCTCGCCCGGTTTGGCGTCGGGCAGAAGGGTGAGGAGTCCGCCGTCGTCCATCCGTCCGCTTTCCTTGCGAAGCACGCCGGTGGCGCCTGCAGGAATGAGGCCGCCGGTGGCGATGACACTGGCTTCGCCGGCAGACAAACGGCGTCCGGACCGGACGACGGTCCAGGGGCCGGTGCCATTGATGGCCCAGCCGTCCATGGCCGACGACGCGTAGTGGGGGAGGTCCATGCGCGCAATGACATCCTGGGCCACGGCACAGCCGACGGCCATATCCAGGCTTGTTGTCGCGGAAGGCAGCGGAACGGCGCAGCGGTAGGCGAGTTGCCGCGCCTCTTCCCACGAGATTGCATGGCCCCGCCGGACCGGTAACTCCTTGTGTGCAAGCATGGGTGTCCGCTTCCTGGGTGGTGCTTTTGTGATGGGGCAAAGATGCCGGGGACTGCACGGCCTTCCCGTAATTCTGCCGCGCCGTCCCCGGCATCTGTTGGGTACGTACTTAACCCGGTGTACTAGTTTTTCACGTAGCCGTTGGGGTTCAGTACGAACTTAGTTGCCGCTCCAGCGTCGAACTCCGCGTAGCCGCGGGGTGCGTCCTCGAGCGGGATGGCCTTGGCGTTCACGGCCTTGGCGATCTGGACCTTGTCATGCAGGATGGCCATCATGAGCTGACGGTTGTACTTCATGACCGGGCACTGGCCCGTGGTGAAGGACAGGGACTTGGCCCAGCCTGTGCCCAGGGACAGCGAGAGGGAGCCGTGTTTGGCTGCCTCGTCGATTCCGCCCGGGTCGCCCGTGACGTAGAGGCCCGGGATGCCGAGCGCCCCACCGGCGGCGGTGATGTCCATCAGGGAGTTCAGTACCGTGGCCGGCGCCTCGTGCGAGGCGTCCTTGCCGTGTCCGCGGGCCTCGAAGCCTACGGCGTCAATGCCGCTGTCCACTTCCGGTACGCCGAGGATCTGCTCGATCTGGTCCTTGGGATCGCCCTGCGAGACGTTGACGGTTTCGCAGCCGAAGGAGCGTGCCTGGGCGAGGCGCTCTTCGTTCATGTCGCCAACAATAACGACGGCGGCACCCAGCAGTTGGGCGCCGACGGCGGCGGCGATGCCCACCGGACCGGCGCCGGCAACGTAGACGGTGGAACCGACGCCGACGCCTGCGGTAACGGCGCCGTGGAAGCCGGTGGGGAAGATGTCGGAGAGCATGGTGAGGTCCATGATCTTTTCGAGGGCCTGGTCGCGGTCCGGGAATCGCAGCAGGTTCCAGTCCGCGTACGGCACCAGCACGTACTCGGCCTGTCCGCCCACCCAGCCGCCCATGTCCACGTAGCCGTAGGCACTGCCCGGACGGTCAGGGTTGACGTTGAGGCAGATGCCGGTCTTGCGTTCCTTGCAGTTCCGGCAGCGGCCACAGGAAATGTTGAACGGCACCGAGACGATGTCGCCCACCTTGATGAACTCGACGTCGGGTCCAACCTCCACCACTTCGCCGGTGATTTCATGGCCCAGCACAAGGTTCTTGGGTGCGGTGGTGCGGCCACGGACCATGTGCTGGTCCGATCCGCAGATGTTGGTGGTCACGGTGCGCAGGATGACGCCGTGGGGCACCTTCCTGCCGACGTTGGCAGGGTTGACGCCGGGCCCATCCTTGAGCTCAAACGTTGGGTAGTCGGTGTCGATGATTTCAACGACACCGGGTTCCTTGTAGGCGACTGCTTTGTTTCCTGACATGGTTACTCCCTGTTCCTTGCTGTTGTTGAACTGCCCGCCCAACGGTCCGAAAGCGGTGCTTCGATGAGAAATACCTCCCCAGGTTTCAGGTCACCGAAGCACCATTCACGGACCGTTGGACGGTTGGTTATGCGGACAAACGGACGTTTCTTTTATGCATTCAGGCCCTCTCCAGCCGGATGATCACGGATTTCGAGGTAGGCGTGCCGCTGGTGTCAGCGACGGAATCCAGGGGCACCAGGACGTTGGTCTCGGGGTAGTACGCGGCGGCGCAACCCTTCGGCGTCGAGTACGAGACAATGCGGAAGTCCTCAGCGCGGCGATCGACCCCTTGGAACTCGGAGATCAGGTGAACCATGTCTCCATCGGCAAAGCCGAGTTCCTTGATGTCCTCGGCGTTGATGAGCACTACACGCCGGCCACCGTGGATTCCCCGGTAGCGGTCGTCCTTGCCGTAGATGGTGGTGTTGTATTGGTCGTGGGAGCGCAGGGTCTGAAGGACCAGCCTGCCGGGCGGGACCTTGATGTACTCAAGCTCATTGCCGGTGAAGTGGGCCTTCCCGGAGGCGGTGTGGAACGTCCTGGCGTCGCGTGGGGGATGCGGCAGGACGAAGCCGCCGGGGTGCTGGATCCGGGCCTCGAAATCCTCGAAGCCGTCAAACACCGCCTCGATGTGCTTCCTGATCAACGTGTAGTCGTCCCTCATGGCCAACCAGGAGGCGTTGGGGGTGTTGGGCAGCCGGCTGTGACCGTCGGTAAACAACCTGTCCGCGAGGTTGCAGACGATCGCGACTTCGGAGTGGAGGTGCTCACTTGCGGGCTTGAGCCTGCCCCGTGAGGCGTGGACTGCGCTCATGGAGTCCTCAACAGTGACCCGCTGGTCGCCCGTTCGCTGGGTGTCCTTCTCGGTCCGTCCAAGGGTCGGCAGGATCAAAGCACGTCGGCCCGTGGACAGGTGCGAGTGGTTGAGCTTGGTGGATATCTGCACCGTCAACAAAGTGTTGGCAAGGGCCTGTTCGGTAACCTCCGAATCAGGGGCCGCCCGGACGAAGTTGCCGCCCATTCCCATGAAGAAGCGGACATTTCCGTCCCGCATTGCACGGATGGCGGCCACGGTGTCAAAGCCGTGTTCCCGGGGTGAGCGGAACTCGAATTCCTGGTCCAGACGGTCGTGGAAGGTCTCCGGCATCTTTTCGAAGATACCCATGGTGCGGTCGCCTTGGACGTTTGAGTGGCCGCGAACCGGACACACGCCGGCACCGGGCTTTCCGATGTTGCCTTGGAGCAGCAGCACATTCACAACATCCCTGAGGGTGGGGACGGAGTGCTTGTGCTGGGTCAGTCCCATGGCCCAGCACACGATCGTGGCATTGGAGGCCAGGAGGCGTTCGCCGGTCGCGTGCAGCTGCTCGAGTGTGAGTCCGGTGGCTTCGACGATGTCGTCCCACTCCACCTTCTCCAGGTAGCGCAGGTATTCGTCGATGCCCACTGTGTGGTCATTAATGAACGCGTGGTCCAGGACCGTCTCCAGGCCGGGAGTTGCCCGGCCTTCCGCCTCGGCTTCCAGCAGGTATTTGCCCAAGCCCTGGAAGAGGGCCTGGTCGCCGCCGGCGCGGATCTGCAGGAAGTCGTCGGTGAGCTTAACGCCGGAAACCACGCCCTGGACGTGCTGCGGGTTTTCGAAGTGCAGGAGCCCGGCCTCAGGGAGGGGATTCACGGACACGATGACCGCGCCGTTCTTCTTGGCCTTCTCCAGTGCACTGAGCATCCGGGGGTGGTTGGTCCCCGGGTTCTGCCCCGCAACAAAGATCAGCGACGCCGTTTCAAGATCGGTCAGGCTGACGGAACCTTTGCCGATGCCTATGGTTTCCACCAGCGCCGAGCCGGAGGACTCATGGCACATGTTGGAGCAGTCCGGCAGGTTGTTCGTGCCGAGGCCACGGACCAGGAGCTGGTAAACGAAAGCGGCTTCGTTGGAGGTCCGGCCCGAGGTGTAGAACACGGCCTGGTCAGGGCTTTCCAAGCTGCGCAGTTCCTCAGCCATCAGATCGTAGGCTGCGTCCCATTCGATCGGGGTGTAATGGGTGGCCCCTTCTTCCAAGACCATGGGGTGGGTCAGGCGTCCCTGCTGTCCCAGCCAGTAGTCGTCGCGGGTTTTCAGCTCTGCGACGGAGTACTTGGCGAAGAATTCGGGAGTGACGCGGCGGCGGGTGGCTTCCTCCGCGACGGCTTTGGCCCCGTTCTCGCAGAACTCCGCGGCGTTGCGCTTTTCATGCTCGGGCCAGGCACAGCCCATGCAGTCGAAGCCGTCCAGCTGGTTCACGGCGAGCAGGGTCTGAACGCTGCGCACCGGACCCATCTGTTCCAGGGAGATCTTCAGCGCGTTCGCGACGGCCGGGATACCCACGGCCTTGGTCTTGGGTTTTGTAACGGTCAGCTTTGACTCGTCGATGTTTCCGTTGGGGGCTTTCGTAGCCATGCGGTTTCCCTTCAGATCCGGGCCGCGGATGCGGCAGCGGCCAGTTGGGCGGGTTCCTGCCGGCTCGCGGCTTCCACGGTGTGCAGGAGCAAGAGGGCGGTGGTGACGGAACCAACGCCGCCGGGAACAGGGGTCAAGGCAGCGGCGACGCCGGTGACGCTGGCTTCGTCAACGTCCCCCACCAGTGAGCCGTCGGGCAGGACGTTGGTTCCGACGTCGACCACTACGGTCTCCGGCGAGAGGTGCCCGCCCTTGAGCAGCCCGGGCCTGCCGACAGCAACCACCACGACGTCGGCGGGTTGGGTGTAGCGTTCCAGCGGCCCCGACTTGGAATGGCAGATGGTGACGGTGGCGTCCCGCTCCAGAAGGAGCAGGGACAGCGGCTTGCCCACCACTGCTGAACGCCCGACGACGGCCACGTTGCGTCCCGCTACCGGCACCTCATAGTGATCCAGGATCTCCACAACCGAGCGTGCTGTGGCCGGAGCGAACGCCGGCTGGCCGACGGCCAGGCGGCCGAGGCTGAGGGGGTTGGCGCCGTCGATGTCCTTTTCGGGGGCGATAAGGCCCACCAGGCTGTCTGCGCGAACCCGTGCAGGCAGCGGAGTTTGCAGGATGATGCCATTGACGGACGGTTCGGCGCTCAAGTCGCGCAGGACACTCGCCAATACTTGTTCGGTGGCTTCAGAACCAAGATCGACGATCCTGCATCCAATGCCCAGGCGTTCGGCGGCGCGTTCTATGGACCGGACGTACCAGAGCGTCGACTCATCGTCCGTGGCCACCACAACGGCCAGGACGGGGTGGCGTCCGCTGCTTTCGAGGGCGCGGGCCTGTTCCTGGGCGCGTTGCTTGATCAGGTCCGCCAGCGGCTTTCCGGACAGCAGCTCCGCGCTCATGCGAGGATCCTTTCGCGGACGCGCTTGACCAGTGAATCGGCCGCGAGCACTGCTTTGTCTTCCAGTCCGTCCGTCTGCCCGGCCAGCCCGGCGCGTGCGGCGGGGTCCTTGATCGCCACCACGTTGATGTCGATGTTGATGCGTGCGGTAGTGGCAGCCGCCCGGGCCGCGTCAGCGGCAGCAGCGACGTCGCTGATGACGTTGGGGTTGGCGACGTCAAAAAGTTCGGCAGCGAGGTCCACGATTTCGCCGGCAACCTTGATGAGCTGCGCCGGGGTTTGTGCGGCCTCAACCAGGGCAGCGTCGATGGCCGCCTTCTTCGCGGCCTTGAGCTCCACGGTGTCGGAAGGAAGTTTGTAGGAGTCGATGACGCCCTGGAAGGCCTGCTCATCGGCGTCGGCAAGGCCCAAGGCCTCCGCTACCAGCCGGTCGGCTGCGCTGGTGATACGGGAGACCAGTCCTTCATGCTCTGCGTACTTTTCGCCGGTGGTGTACCGGGCAACCATGGCAACCAGTGCGGCACCCTGGGCTGCATGCAACGCAGCCGCCGCTCCGCCGCCTGGTGTGGGTTGGCGGGCGGCAAGCCTGGCCAGATAATCGTTGACTGTTTCTGTACTGATCATGTGTCTTCCTGGGCTGGAGAAAGATAAGGGGAAAGACAACGGCCCGGACCCGGTTGCGAGGGAAAGGGGGGTCCGGGCCGTGTGTCTTGGATGCCGCGGTTGCGGCAGCAGGACTGACTAGCCCCGGAGGCGGCTCATGGTGGGGTCGTACAGCGGATCCTCGGTGACGGTCGCCTGGATACGGCGGCCGAAGTACTCGATTTCCACGGAGTCTCCCAGTGAGACAGCTGAGGGCAGGTAGGCGTAGGCGATGGGCTTGCGGACCGTGTAACCGTAGGCCGCGCTGGTGACGTAACCCACCGCCTGGTCCTTGTAGAACACCGGTTCCTTGCCCAACACGAGGCTCCTGCCGTCGTCGACCGTCAAGCAGCGCAGGCGGCGCTTGGAGGTTTCTTCGCTGCGGCCCTCCAGGGCTGCCTTGCCGACGAAGCTCTCCTTGGCCATCTTCACGGCGAAACCGAGGCCGGATTCGTAGGGATCGTGCTCCGTGGTCATGTCCGTGCCCCACGAGCGGTAGCCCTTTTCGAGGCGAAGCGAGCTGAAGGCTGCGCGGCCGGCGGCGATGACACCGAACGGCTGGCCCGCCTTCCACAGTGCATCCCACAGGCGCTGGCCGTTGTCGGCGCTCGTGTAGAGCTCCCAGCCCAGTTCGCCGACGTAGGACAGGCGCATGGCGGTGACAGGAATGCCGCCGATGACTACCTGCTTGGAACGGAAATATTTGAGTCCGTCGTTGGTGAAATCGTCATTGCTGATGGTGCTGACAAGATCGCGGGCCAGGGGACCCCAGAGGCCGATGCAGCAGGTGCCGCCGGTGGTGTCGCGGACCTGGACCCAGTCCTCGGCGCCGCCGTTGGCGGTCTGGTGGCGGGCAGCCCGGTCAAAGTAGGCGGTGTCGATATTGCCGTTCGCGCCGAGCTGGAAGGTATCCTCGCTCAGGCGTGCCACGGTGATGTCGCTTCGGATGCCACCGGCCTCGTCCAGGAGCAGGGTGTAGGTGACGGCGCCGGGCTTCTTGGCAAGATCGCCGGTGGTCAGTTCCTGCAGGAGCTTCAGGGCTCCGGGGCCGGAAACTTCGAGGCGCTTGAGCGGGGTCATGTCGTACATGGCCACAGCGGTACGGGTCTTCCAGGCCTCTGCCGCCGCGATGGGGGAGCTGAACATTCCGGACCAGGAGTCACGGGCCGGCGGCTGCCACTCGTCCGGCATTTCCTTCAGAAGTTCGGCATTCGCTTCGAACCAGTACGGCCGTTCCCAACCGGCACCTTCAAGGAAGTAGCCACCCAGCTGCTTGTGGCGGGCGTGGAACGGGCTGACGCGAAGGTTCCGCGGGGACAGCTTGGGCTGGAGCGGGTGCAGGACGTCGTAGATCTCCACGAAGTTCTGCTGGGAAGTTTCACTGACGTACTCGGGGGTCAGCTGGACCTCTTCGAAGCGGTGGATGTCGCAGTCGCCGAGGTCGATCTTGGACTTGCCGTCCACCAGGAGCTCGGCCACGGCACGGGCGATGCCTGCGGAATGAGTGACCCACACGGCCTCGGCAACGAAGAACCCGTCCACTTCCTTGGACTCGCCCACCAGGGAGCCACCGTCCGGGGTGAAGGAGAAGATGCCGTTGAAGCCGTCTTCGATTTCGCTTTCGCGCAGTGCCGGGAGGATCTGCTTGGTGGCCTCCCACGCCGGAAGGAAGTCTTCCAGGGTGAAATCGAGGCGGGACGGCATGTTGTGCTCGCTGATGCTCTCCGGCTTGAAGGTGCCGAGCTCGTCGAGGTCAACGGGCATGGGGCGGTGGGCGTAGGAACCGATGCCGTAGCGCTCGCCGTGCTCGCGGTAGTAAAGATCCTGGTCCTGGTGGCGCAGGATGGGCAGCTGGGCGCCGTTGGGCAGCTCGTTCTTGCCCTTCTGGGCGGGAACCGGGGTGGTCTTGACGTACTGGTGCGCCAGCGGGAGCAGCGGAACGGACATACCGATCAATTCGCCCACCTTTGCGCCCCAGAAACCGGCGCAGGACACCACGATGTCCGCGGGGATCACGCCGTCGGCAGTTTCGACGCCGGTGACGCGGCGGTTGGACTGCTCGATACCGGTCACCTCGGTGTTGCCGATGTACTTCACGCCTGCAGCTTCAGTGCGCTTGATGAGCAACTGGACCGCACGGGCAGCCAGGGCCAGGCCATCGGTGGGTACGTGGAGGCCACCGAGGATGTCTTCCTCGTTGATGAGCGGGTAGAGCTCCTTGCACTCTTCCCGGGAGAGGATCTTGCCATCGATGCCCCACGCCTGGGCGTAGCCAAGCTTGCGCTTGAGGTCTGCCAGGCGGGTTTCCGTGGTGGCGACTTCAAGGCCGCCCACCTGGTTGAAGCAGCTCTGGCCGTCCTCGGTCAGGGACAGGAGCTTCTCCACCGTGTACTTGGCGAAGAGGGCCATGGACTTGGAAGGGTTGGTCTGGAACACCAGTCCGGGTGCGTGCGAGGTGGAACCACCAGGCATGTTGAGGGGACCCTGGTCCAGGACGGTGATGTTGTTCCAGCCACGGGTGACCAGTTCGTCGGCGAGGTTGGTGCCGACGATCCCGGCTCCGATGATGACAATGCGGGGCGTGGATGCCATGAAAGTTTCTCCTGCGTGATTCGGGCGGGGCTTGTGCGGGGCGCTTAGCGGAAGACGACGGTGCTGGTCTGGTCCAGCAGGACGCGGTGTTCGCAGTGCCAGCGGACGGCTCGGGACAGGGCGAGGGCTTCCGCGTCCTGGCCAACGGTGGAAAGGGCCGTGGGACCGTAGCTGTGGTCCACGCGGATGACTTCCTGCTCGATGATCGGGCCCTCGTCCAGGTCTGCCGTGACGTAGTGGGCCGTTGCGCCTACCTGCTTGACGCCGCGGTCGTAGGCCTGGTGGTAGGGGCGGGCACCCTTGAAGCCGGGAAGGAAGGAGTGGTGGATGTTGATGGCGCGGCCTTCGAGCTTGCGGCACAGGTCGTCCGAGAGGACCTGCATGTAGCGGGCCAGGACCACCAGGTCCGCCTGGTATTCGTCAACCAGGTCCAAGAGCTTCTGCTCTGCCTCGGCCTTGGTGTCCGGGGTGACCGGAACGTGGATGAAGGGCAGTCCGGCAGCCTCTGCCATGGCGCGGTGGGTCTCGTGGTTGGAAACCACGGCCACCAGTTCGCCGCCGAGGCTTCCGCCGCGCCAGCGGAAGATGAGGTCGTTCAGGCAGTGCCCGAACTTGGAGACCATGACCAGGACGCGCGGCTTGGTCTCGTCGTGGAAGCTGAACTTCATGTCGAAGCGTTCTGCGATCGAAGCGAACTCGTCCTCCAGCCGCTCCGGGGAGAAGCTCTGGGAACCTGAAAATGCGGTGCGCAGGTGCAGCGTCTGGCGCAGGCTGTCGTCGAACTGCTGGTGTTCTTCGATGTTGAAGCCTCGGTCGAAGAGGAAGGTGGTGACTGCCTGCACGATGCCCGGCTGTTCGACGCACGACAATGTGAGTACGAACTTCTGCGCCTGCTCGCCATTGAGCTGGCCGCGTTCAGCTGTAAGAGTGCTGAGGTGTGAGTCTGAAGCCACGAGGGTCATGTGTCCTCCTTAGAAGTTTGCCTAGATATATTCCTGGGATGTGAACTGATATATTAGGGTTGGAAATCAGCGTATACTGGTGTCCCGGGCAGGTCAATAGATTTCCCGGTTTTGAAGAAGGAGTTGGCGCTGTGGCTACTGGAACTCTTGCAAACATCGGCGATGCCACCAGGAAATCTCTGGCTGACGTGGCCTACGAACGCTTGCGCGACCGGCTCCTCATGCTTGACATCAAGCCCGGCGACATCCTCAATGACGATCAGCTTGCCAAGGAACTGGAGGTCGGGCGGACGCCTGTCCGCGAGGCGCTGAAGCGTTTGGAACTCGATCGCCTGGTGATCACCTATCCGCGGCGCGGGACGTTCGCTACCCGGGTGGAAGTGACTGACCTGGCCTTTATCTCCGAAATCCGGGCCCAGCTGGAGCCACTTGCGGCCGCACGTGCCGCGAGGGTCGCTTCCGCTGACACCAGGGAACACCTGCGAAGCGTGATGAGGGCTGTCGAGGGCTTCGACGTCAGGGCGGCCTCGGTTGTCGAGACGTTGCGCCTGGACGCAAGCGTTCACCAGGGTATCTACGCCGCGGCCGCAAATCCGCATCTTGAGGACGTCCTGATTCGCTACGACAACCTGGCTACGCGTATCTGGTGCATGGTGCTGGACCGCTTGCCGAACCTGGAACACCATGTGCGCGAGCACCTGGACCTGCTGCGTGCAGTCATCGACGGCAATGAAGAAGAGGCCGCCGAGCTAGCCCGGGTTCACGTCAGCGGATTCGAGCAGGCGGTTCGTCAGGCGCTGTTCGCGGCTTAGGTATTACAACTCCGCCACGAGCCGCAGGATCGCAGGGCCGGGATGGTTGACGCCGGCGCGGGGCGATTGCATACTTGACCTCACTAATATATCACCCGGATATCAGGGCTTCCCTGGCAGCAGGCCAGCGTCCGATCCGGCGATTTTGATGCGATCACCCCCAAGTCTCCGGAGTATCACGTGAGTACACGACACCCTCTTTTCGAACACATTCCGCTCACGGGCAGCAGCCGCGTTAAGCGGGGCATGGCGGAGATGCTCAAGGGCGGCGTCATCATGGACGTCGTTAACGTCGAGCAGGCCCGCATCGCCGAGGACGCCGGTGCCGTGGCTGTCATGGCGCTGGAGCGTGTTCCGGCTGATATCCGCGCCCAGGGTGGCGTGTCCCGCATGTCCGATCCCGACATGATTGATCAGATCATTGCCGCGGTGTCCATCCCGGTAATGGCCAAGGCCCGTATCGGCCACTTCGTCGAGGCCCAGGTCCTGCAGTCCCTCGGTGTGGACTACATCGATGAGTCCGAGGTGTTGACCCCGGCGGACTACATCAACCACATCGACAAGTGGAACTTCACTGTTCCCTTCGTTTGTGGTGCCACGAACCTCGGTGAGGCGCTGCGCCGCATCAACGAAGGTGCTGCGATGATCCGCTCCAAGGGCGAGGCCGGTACCGGCGATGTGTCCAACGCGACCGGTCACATGCGCAAGATCCGTGCTGAGATCGCGAAGCTCTCGGCCCTGCCCGAGGACGAGCTCTACGTTGCGGCCAAGGAACTGCAGGCCCCGTACGAACTGGTCAAGGAAGTCGCCGCGACGGGCAAGCTTCCGGTGGTGCTGTTCACCGCCGGTGGCATCGCGACCCCGGCTGATGCTGCGATGATGATGCAGCTCGGCGCTGATGGCGTGTTCGTCGGTTCCGGCATCTTCAAGTCCGGCAACCCCGCAGAGCGTGCGGCCGCCGTCGTCAAGGCCACTGCCTACTACGACGATCCCGACGTGATCGCCAAGGTCTCCCGCGGCCTGGGCGAAGCCATGGTCGGCATTAATGTCGACGACATCCCACAGCCGCACCGCCTCGCAGAGCGGGGGTGGTAGCCGTGTTTGGACAGACAAAGCCGGCCAGGACCGTGGAGGGACGGGCCTTGCGCAAGGACTGGGCCCAGCTGACGGGCCACGTGGTCGAAGTGTGGTTGAAGGGCGACCGGGTCATGACCGGGGTGGTGGAGCAGGCGGCGGCCGATGACTCCGTCCTCTGGATCGCGGCTCACGGGGCGGACCGGCGGAAGCTTTTCGATCAGTCCACGGGGTACGAGGTGTGGGTGTAGCCCCCGGCGCACCTGCCAAACTCAGGCCTCGTCCTCCGGCCTGGCAGTGAGGATGCGTTGGGCCCTCTTCTGCAGGATCTCCAATGACTCCTTGATAAGGGGCGAAGCGATGCTGCCCCTGCGTACCGCCGCTACGATGCGGCGGGCCGGTTTTCCTTTGCCGGTTATGCGTAACCGGACCACATTTTCGGCGTTGTGCAGCGGCGCCAACCGCGGCAGCAGGCCGACGCCGAGCCCTGCCCCCACGAAGGCGATCTGGGTTTCCCACTCAACGGCCTCGTGCGCGATCCGTGGTGTCACGCCGACAGCGGTGAAGGCCGCAGTGAACAGTGAGTGGTAGGTGGACCCTGCGGCCTCCGTGATCCAGGGCTCCGATGCCAACTCTTCAAGTGTCACGGTTTGGCGTGCTGCCAAGGGGTGGTCTCCGGGAATGATGACATCCAAGGGGTCATCGAGCAGGACGGTTTGTTCGAACCGGGGGTCGTCTTCGCCGTATGTGTCGGACTGCATGGCAACTATGACGGCGAGGTCGATGCGCTCTGCCACCAGCAAGTCGAAGCAACGTGACGGATTTGCCTCCAGAACCTGCACCTCCAGAAGAGGGCGGCTGGCGCGCAGCGTAGCGGCGAGGGGCGCGAGCAACTGGGCCGCCGCCGTCGAGAATCCACCCAGGCCGAAGTGCGACTGCACCTGGTCGCCGGCTTCCATGGCCGCTGCCCGAAGGCTCTCCCATTCGGCGATCAGGCTGTCAGAACCGTTGACCAGAAAGCGTCCAGTGGCCGTGAGCCGCACGCCCCGGCCGTCCTTGGTGAGCAGCTGCATTCCCAGCACGCGCTGGAGTTCGCGGAGCTGCGCGGAGACGGCGGAAGGGGAGTATCCCGTGAGTTCGGCTGTAGCGCCGACTGTGCCGCAGCGGGCGAACACGCGCAGGGTAATCAGCCTCTGATCGATCATGAGAACATCATGCACCTAAAGTGCAGGGTTATCTCCTAAATATTGCGCTTTTGTTGCAGTTCAATCGTCCCTAATCTCTTACTACGAAGACTTCGATAACGCCGCTTGCGACGATGCATCCGCGGTCCCCACGAATCAGACATTTACCCAGCCTCCCGGGAGGAAACCCATGACTGCTCAAGTGAACGCGCCCCTGAATTCACGCGGAAAACTCGCCTCGACGTTGCCTGCGGAGCAGCTGGCCGAGATCAGCGCACTGTTCGAGTTCCGGCGCACCGGCTACTCCCTCGACGCCCCCTTCTACACGGACCCCACGATCTTCAAGATCGACATGGAAGCCATCTTCGGCCAGCACTGGATCTTCGCCGGAAGCGTTGCCGAATTGCCGGAGCCGGGCGACTACATCACAGTGGACTACGGCCCGTACTCGCTGATCGTCCTCCGCAACGACGACGGCGACGTCAACGTCCTGCACAACGTCTGCCGCCACCGCGGTGCGCGCGTCCTTACCGAAGCCGCCGGTTCCACCGGAAACCTGGTCTGTGGCTACCACTCCTGGACCTACTCGCCGGAAGGCAACCTGATCCACGCTTCCGCCCCGGGAGAAGCCAAGTTCGACAAGAACTGCTTCGCCCTCAAGCGCGCCCACAGCCGTGAGGTTGCCGGACTTATCTTTGTCTGCATCGCGGACGAGCCGCCCACCGATTTCGACGAGACCTCCAAGATCTTCGAGCCTTACCTGGCACCCCACGATCTCGCCAAGACGAAGATTGCCTACCAGCAGAACATCATCGAAGAGGGCAACTGGAAGCTCGTCATGGAGAACAACCGTGAGTGCTACCACTGCGACGGGCACCCGGAGCTCGCTTGTTCCCTCTTCCCCACCTGGGGCCTGACCGAGGGACTGATCCCGGCACACCTTGAAGAGGTGTGGGACCGCAACAAGGAAGCCCAGTCCTCCCTGGAAGAGCGCTGCCGCCGCTACGGCCTGCCCTACGAGGTGGTTGAGGAACTGGACACCCGCATCGCCGGAATCCGTATCTCACGCGAATCCCTGGACGGCGAGGGCGAATCGTTCTCCGCCGACGGCCGCCGCCTCTCCAAGAAGTTGCTCGGCGACCTGCCCGACTTCCGCCTTGGCCGTTGCTCCATGCACCTGCAGCCCAACAGCTGGTTCCACTTCCTGGGCGACCACGTCATCACCTTCGGCGTCTTCCCCATCAACGAACACCAGTCCCTGGTGCGCACCACCTGGCTCGTTGCCGACGACGCAGTTGAAGGCGTGGACTACGACCTCGACAAGCTCACCTACACCTGGAAGCAGACCAACATCCAGGACAAGGCATTCGTCGAACTGTGCCAGACCGGCGCGGGCAGCCCTGCCTACGAGCCCGGCCCGTACATGAAGAGCGAATACCAGGTGGAAGCCTTCATCAACTGGTACGTGCAGCGCGTGCAGGAGCACTTGGCATGATTGAACTCCTCACTGAAACGGCCATCCAGGAGCCACAGCGCATCCGCGGCCTTGAGATGCCATGGAACCGGGTCATGGGCAGCACAGAGGCACCCGCCCGCGCTGCCCGCGCCCTGGGCCCGTGGCACCCGCAGGAGTTCATGGCCGAATGCGTGGAGACCGTACCCGAAGCCGGCGGGCTCATGACGTTCGTGTTCCGCCGCTGCGACGGAGCTCCCCTTGCGTTCCGTGCAGGGCAGTACGTCAACATCGCCTTCCCCGTGAACGGCGAGGACCAGGACCCGGTGGACCGCAGCTACTCGCTGTCCAGCTCGCCCACTGAACCCTGGACCTTCAGCATCAGCGTCAAGCGCGACGCCGGCGGCCTGGTGTCGCCGTGGGTACATGAGAACGTCAAGCCCGGTACGGTCCTGGAGATGCTCGGGCCGGTGGGAGCCTTCCACCTGCCCGACGCCGACCGGCGCGCGCGGTACCTCCTGCTGGCTGCCGGCGCGGGCATCACGCCCATCATGTCCATGGTGCGGACCATCCACTCGCTGCCCGGGCACGCCGACGTCGTTGTCCTCTACCACGGGGCGGAGGCAGGCGGCTTCGCCTTCCACCGCGAGCTGGCCTACATCGCCTCCGTGGATTCGCGCATCCGGGTGTTCTACTCCCTGGGTGACCGCAACAAGCCCGAAGACTGGGAAGGTCTCAGCGGCCGTTTGACCGCGGCCATGATCGACGAAGTGGCGCCGGACGCCAACGGGCGCCAGGTCTACGCCTGCGGTCCCGAGGGATACCTGAATACGGCCACGGAGCTGCTTAAGAAGGTAGGGGTGGACGACACCTCGATCTACATGGAGTTCTTCTCGGGTGACCGCCAGACTCTCCTCGAATACGCGGCCGAGGTGGCCTTGGCCGCCGACATTGCCGAAGAAATCGCGGAAGAGATTGCCGATTCGGCCGAGGACTACTTCGAGAGCCAGCCTGCGGCGTTCGGGCTGTACGAGCCCGGCTACGACGCCGACGGAACCTTGGAAGCCACAGGACTGCCGCTCGAAGCGCTCGACGCCGAACCGTCAGGTTCCGCTGCCGACGCCGGTACGGTCGCCTCGCCGGAGCCAGAGGCCGCAACTCCTGATGCCTCGAGTTTCGACACCGTGGGAACAGGCAGCCTCACCCTGTCCTTCCTGCGCACCGGCGTTAATGTGCGGATCGACCCAAGCGAGCACATCCTGGAAGTGGCCCAGCGGGCCGGCGTCCGGATCGGTGCCAACTGCAAGGAAGGGATGTGCGGTTCCTGCAAGGTGGTCAAGCTGTCAGGCGAGGTTGAGATGAACCACCAAGGCGGTATCCGGAAAAGGGAAATCGACGCCGGCAAGTTCCTGCCGTGCTGCTCCACGGCAACCACGGACATGGTGATCGACGCCTGAAACCCCATCAACCCAGTCGCAGAAGAGCGCGTTTTGATTCGTCGAAACGCGCTCTTCTGCTGTTCGGTTGGCTTAGCGGAGGCCCGCACTGTGGGCCAGTGCGATGGCTTCGGTGCGGGAACGGACATCCAGCTTTCGAAAGAGGTTCCGGAGGTGGAATTTCACGGTGTTTTCGCTGATGTTCAGCTCTGCGGCGATGGCACGGTTGCGTTGTCCGGCAGCCAGGGACTGGAGGACTTCCAATTCCCTTGAGGCCAAGCCCCACGCCGCAACGTCCCCGGCCGGCGCAGATGGAGGATCCAGTGGCAACGCCACGGAGATGTCGGCTCCCCACCCTTGCATGACGTCCATGCTCATCTTGCCGTTGAGTGCCTGCACCTTCTGGCGCAGCCGCTCCATGTTGGTGGCATCGGGCGACAGCTCGCCCCGGCCGTCGTCCCGGACGTTGATCAACAGGTTCTCGCCGTCGCAGTCCCACTGGGCCCGGACCCGGTGTACGTCCGGTTGCTCGGCGATTGCCAGGACCAGGCCACGCACCACGGCCCTGGCTGCGTGGGCCACTTCTCCGGGGAGGGCCCGTCCGTTGGCTGGCGGCTCTATGAACTGGATATCGATGTTGCTGAAGTGCATCAGCGGCCGGAGGTCCTCACGAAGCCTTTCGAACGCTGAGCTGACCGGTTCTTCCACCAGGTCGCTGGTGCGGTCGTTCAGGGTCCGGAGACTGATCAGCGCCTTGACGGTCAGGTCCGTGACGAATGTCCGGGCTGCGTGGTCATCCATGGAGTTGGAGCGCAATGCTGCAAGGACTGTTTCGAGGGTGGTGGAGTGCTGGTCCACCAGTTCGGCCGTCACGCGGATCCGTTCCGCTGACGCGGCCCGGGATTCCAAAAGATACGACGGCGGTGCGTCACTGACCTTCTCTTGGATTCGGGCCGCTGTGAGTTCCCAAAGGTAGGTGAGGACCCGCAGCGCTTCGTCGTCCGCTGGCTCGGGATCCGTCAAAACCAAGAGGGCGTTGCTGGGCGGGTAGGTGAGGGCCAGGATGTCGCGTTCCTGTCCGGCGATCACGGCGCGGGTACGCCACGGCCCTTTCCCGTCAATGGCAGCCCGGACGTCGTCCAGTTCGGGGATGGACACGCGGCTGACGATGTCCTCGGCACCGGCCTTCTTTTGCGGCCTGCCCGTGCAGTCTTCGGTGAAGATGACCAGTGCGCTGGTGCCTGCGTATGGCGAAAGAGCGGTCCGCAGGCTGTCGGCTATTCGTGACAGCGGTGCCTGGGAGAGGTCCGCAATGGCGTCCAGGAGGTGCCATGGGGTGGCGGATGGCTGCGACATGCATCCAAGCCTAAGGGGAGAACTCCATCACTGCCTACCCAAAAGGATGGCCAAGACTGCACTTTTTTGGCGTTACGCCTACCCTTCCCGGTCGGAAGAATTGTCGTATTGCCGCTGATGCCCGGAATACCTACCGCAAAGGAGTGAGAGTTGCACGTCATCGCAGAACCATCCACAACCTCAAGCGACAGCGTTGCCGACAACGCTTCCCTGATCCTCGATGAGCTATCCCGGGTCGCCTCCGGCCTGGATTACGGACAGCTCGCACGCCTTGCAGAGAAGGTCAGCGCGGCCGAACGGGTCTTCCTGGCAGGAGCCGGCCGGAGCGGGCTTGTCCTCCGCATGGCCGCGATGCGGCTGATGCATCTGGGCTTGACGGTCCACGTGGCCGGCGACACCACGACACCGGCCATTACCGAGGGTGACGTGCTTGTAGTGGCCTCCGGTTCAGGAACCACGTCCAGCGTGGTCAAGGCAGCCGAAACCGCACTCGCGGCCGGCGCAGGAGTTGCTGCGGTGACCACCAATCCCTCGTCTGCCCTGGCAGCCCTGGCCGATGCTCTGGTGGTTATCCCTGCCGCGCAGAAGACCGACCACGGTTCAGCAGTCTCAAGACAGTACTCCGGCAGCCTTTTTGAACAGTCCCTTTTCCTGGTGACCGAGTCGGTCTTCCAGGCCCTGTGGGAAGTCACGGCCGAACCGGCCGAAAAGCTTTGGCTGCGACACGCCAACCTCGAGTAAGCGCCCTTGGTCTTTCCCCTGTAAACGACACCAAAACGGACCACACCACAAAAGAAAGCAGAACACCATGAAACTGCAGGTTGCACTGGATCTCCTCACCATCGACGATGCCCTGGAACTGGCCGGCAAGGTAGCCGAGCACGTGGACATCATCGAGTTGGGGACGCCCCTGATCAAGGCCGAGGGCCTGGCCGCCGTCACTGCCATCAAGGAAGCCCACCCCGGCAAGATCGTGTTCGCAGACATGAAGACCATGGACGCCGGAGAACTCGAAGCGGACATCGCCTTCAAGGCCGGCGCCGATCTGGTGTCTGTCCTGGGAACTGCGGATGACTCCACGATCGCCGGTGCCGTCAAGGCCGCACAGTCCCACAACAAGGGCATCGTGGTGGACCTGATCGGCGTGGCAGACAAGGTTTCCCGTGCCAAGGAAGCCAGGGCCCTGGGTGCGAAGTTCATCGAATTCCACGCCGGCCTGGATGAGCAAGCACAGCCTGGTTATGACCTGCGCGGACTCCTGAACGCCGGGGAAGAGGCCCGCGTGCCGTTCTCCGTTGCCGGTGGCGTCAATGCATCCACCATCTCGGCGGTGCAGTTGGCCGGGGCCGATGTAGCTGTGGCAGGCAGCGCAATTTACGGTGCCTCGGATCCCGAAGTGGCTGCCAAGGAACTCAAGGCCGCCATCCAGTAACTGCCGGCTCCCAACGCCAGATAGCCCGGGAAAGGGTCCTCACGAGGGCGTTTTCCCGGGCTCCTTGCTGTGATGCGCCCGCTCGACCAACTCCGACATCCACGGACGTTGCCCGTGGTGGACTGTCAGGCCCTCGGGGATGCCCGTCACCGAGGCTTCGGTACCGGAGGCGTCTATCGTGATCCGTGCACTGCCCATGGGGGCGTTGCTGATATGCAGGTCCCCGAACGAGGCCGGCAGCACGGGATCGAGCCAGATGCCGCCCAGGGAGATGTGGGTGTCGTAGCGCATCAGGCTCATGACCAGGTGAATGGGGGTGGTTGCGGCCCATGCCTGGGGCGAGCAGGCCGTTGGGTAGGGGACAGGCTCGCGGAACTGGGAGCGGTCGAAACCGCAGAAGAGCTCAGGCAACCTGTCGCCCGAGATTTCCGCTGCTTCAAGCATCGCCGTGGCAATCCGCTGCGCTTCCTCCACGAAGCCGTACCGCAGCAGCCCGGAAACAATAAGGGCGTTGTCGTGCGGCCATACAGAACCGTTGTGGTAGCTGGCGGGGTTATAGGCGCCCATGTCTTTGGCCAGGGTGCGGACACCCCAACCACTGAACATCTCAGGGGACATCAGCCGCTCCACCACAGCAGGCGCCTTGTCCTCGTCGATCAAACCAAACCACAAACAGTGGCCCATGTTGGAGGCGCACGCGTCCACCGGCCTCTTGTCCCGGTCGAGGGCCACCGCGTAGTAGCCCTTGTCCGGCAACCAGAACTGCTCGTTGAACTTTCTCTTCAAGTCTTCCGCCCGTTGCCGCAGGCTTTCCGCCAAGGCGAGGTCGCCGTCGTCGTACGCCATCCAGGCGCGCGCCACATAGGCGCCGTGCACGTAGGCCTGGACCTCGCAGAGCGCCAGCGGTGGTTGGGCGAGCGTGCCGTCCGCGAAGTTGATGCCGTCCCAGGAGTCCTTCCAGCCTTGGTTGATGAGCCCGTGTTCGTTGGGCCGGCCGTACTCCACAAAACCGTCGCCGTCGCGGTCCCCGTAGTCCTGGATCCACTGCAGGGCGCGGTCGGCGTGGGGGAGCAGGGACGCAATGGCGTCCTTGCCGAAACCCCAACGGCTGACCGAGCCAAGGACCACCACAAACAGCGGCGTGGCGTCCACGCTGCCGTAGTACGCGGACTTTCCGCCCAAGGCCAGGCCTCCGGAGACGCCGAGCCGGACTTCGTGGAGGATCTTGCCGGGTTCTTCCTCGGTGGCCTCATCCACCACCGTGCCCTGGCGGTCGGCCAGTGTGCGCAAGGTGCCCAATGCCAGGGACGGGTCCACAGGCAGCGCCATTTCCGAGGCCCACAGGGAATCGCGGCCGAACAACGTCATGAACCACGGCGCACCTGCGGCGACCACCACCCTCTCAGGGTGGTCCGGGTCCTGGATGCGGAGTGCTCCCAGGTCCTCGTAACTCCGGCGGAGGGTGTCTTCGACCGACCGGTTGCTCAGCTGGACAACGGGGATCCGCGCCACCCAATCCTGCCGGCGTTGGTCGCTGGGGGAGAGTCCGCCCTTGTCCTGGTGGGTGAACGTGGCCCCGGCTCCGGTGCCTTGCGGTTTCGGCACCACGCTGGCGCGGGTGCTCCAACTCCCGTAGGCGGGTATTTTGGCCGTGAAACCCAATGCTTTTGCCCCGGCGCCGGCACCGTCGGCACGAATGACGACGCTTTTCCGGATGTCCTCCCATTTTCCCCGGATTTCTATGGAGTCGCCGTCGGGCAGGTGCGTTTCGGTCCATTGGCGGGTAATCCGTGCTTCCTTGACTTCAAAAAGGTCGGCAAAATCCGAGTCGGCGGAGAGCAGGATGCGGCATTGAGCCACTTGGTTTGAGTAATTCCGCACGGTAATTTCTTCGCGGATCCCATTTCCCACTTCCCGCAGCCTCTCCACCAGTAAAGGGCTGTCCGCGTGGCCGTCGGGGCGGGGTACCCGGCCCACAAAGAAGGCGCGGTAGGGCTCCCTGGTTTCTGCTGCCAGGGGTTCGATGACCTGTCCGTTAACGGTGAGCTCCCAGGTGGACAGGATCCGCGTGTCGAGGTGGAACACACCGTGGGGTACGTCGGAATGGATGTCCCCGTTTGCCGCGGAAATACAGAAGGATGAGCCTTCAATCAAAGTCACCGTGCCCGAGCCAAGAGGACCGGCTGCCGTGTCAGCATTCCATCCAGCCACGTGATGCTCCTTATCCGTGCGCCTGAGCCGTGCCGGACGCCGCGCGTCCGTCCACTTGTGGGGATGGATACGACGGTACGCCCGCAGGCATACCGGCGCCAGAGCCGGCAAGGCAACCGGCGACCTTTGAGAGTTAACCTCGTTTTCTCTTCCGGGAACGGTAAAGGGGACTATAGTGAGGGAATAGGACATTCGCTGATGCAGCCCGGCGGCCCTAACTTCTGCAAGAAGAGGCCCCAAAAAAATGACCGACACCCAAATCAGCTCTTTTCTGCGTGACTCCGTGGTGTTCGAGGACGATACCGAGAAGGGCCTGGACTTTGACACTCTCTATGGCCTGTACATCAGTTGGTGCGTTCTTGGCCGCAAAGTCCCAGTCCCCGATTCCGCTTTCAAAACTGCCTTGGCCTTGCATGGACTGAAGCCTGTCAAGGAAAACGGCCAGCGGATCTACCCTGGTATGGCCATGGTGGGTCCTGCAGCCAGGGATTACGTTGTCAACAACGTCCCGATGTGGACCGGTTCTGCCAACGCCACCGCCCCGGCGCTCTTGGGCGACGACGAGGAATCAGTCGCGGCCATCGCTTAAGCCGCGTGCCCGCTGATCCGGCACGGCCAATAACAGCTTTTCAGCTCATGCCCCTAGGATGCGAAGAGGGGCATGGGCTGTTCCTGTTTTCGGGGGTCGTCGTCTGAGAGGGGTTACGTGAAGCCGTCCATTGTGTGGTTCCGGGATGATCTGAGGGTTGCCGACAACCCTGCCTTGCGTGCCGCGGTGGACGACGGCGCCGCCGTCGCCTTATACGTCCTCGACGAGGAATCGCCCGGAATCCGCCCCCACGGCGGAGCTTCCCGCTGGTGGCTGCACCATTCGCTGGCCGCGCTCCGCGAAGACCTCGCCGCGCTCGGCATCCCCTTGCTGTTGCGCCGCGGCGATGCCGGTTCCGTTGTCCGAAAGACCACGACGACGCTCGGTGCGGGCGCGCTGTACTGGAACCGGCGGTACGGTGCGGCTGAGCGGACGGTCGACGCCGGGATCAAGGCTTGGGCGGGCGAAGCCGGGTTGCACGTTGCCAGCTTCCAGGCGTCACTGCTGCATGAGCCTTGGGAAGTCACCACCAAGACCGGCGGCCAGTACAAGGTGTTCACGCCCTTCTGGCGGGCGGTGTCGGAGCAGGAATTTCGCGACCCTTTGGCCGTACCGGAAAAGGGGCATGGCTTCACCGGTAAGCTGCCGGCCTACGATGAGCTGGACTCCTGGGATCTGCTGCCCAGCAAGCCGGACTGGTCCGGCGGGCTCGCTGAGAGCTGGACGCCCGGTTCAGCGGCAGGCCACAGGGTGCTGGAGAAGTTCGTGGCGGGGAGCCTGTCCCACTACAGCGAGGGCAGGAACCGTCCGGATACCGAGGGCAGCAGCCGCCTGTCTCCCTATTTGCGCTGGGGCGAGCTCAGCCCGTTCGAGGTATGGCATGCTTTGGGTTCGAAGCGATCCGAAAGTGTCTCGATCTTCGCGTCCGAGTTGGGGTGGCGGGAATTTTGCTGGCACCAGTACTTCCACAACCCGAACCTGGCCACGGCCAACCTTCGCCCGGAATTCGACCGCTTCCCGTGGGCATGGCCCGGCAGCAACGGAAGGGGTGGCCAGCATCCGGGCCACGAAT
The DNA here is from genome assembly GCF_028736865.1 of Paenarthrobacter sp. AB444. Lineage (NCBI taxonomy): Bacteria > Bacillati > Actinomycetota > Actinomycetes > Micrococcales > Micrococcaceae > Paenarthrobacter > Paenarthrobacter sp. AB444. The sequence continues at coordinate 252,105 of NZ_JAQZBY010000003.1, forward strand.
CCGCCCCCGAAGAACTGCGTGCCTGGCAGAAGGGCAACACCGGGTTCCCCATGGTGGACGCAGGCCAGCGCCAGCTGTGGCATTCAGGTTGGATGCACAACCGTGTGCGCATGGTTGCAGCCAGCTTCCTGGTGAAGAACCTTGGTATCCATTGGCAGCTGGGCGAGCAATGGTTCTGGGACACGCTCGTGGACGCTGATCCGGCATCAAATCCGGCCAACTGGCAGTGGGTGGCCGGGTCCGGCGCCGATGCCTCACCGTTCTTCAGGATCTTCAACCCCGAAGCCCAGCGCGTGAAGTTCGATCCGCAGGGGAAGTACATCGCCCATTGGATTCCGGAGTTCGGCACCCCCGAATACCCGGAGGAGATCGTTGACCTCAAGACGACGCGCGCCGAGGCATTGGAAGCGTACAAGGGGATGAGAGAGGTTCACTGACGCCCCTCTGGAAATTAGTAGGAAGTCCGAGTATATTCGGGTCTAGAGATGACCTGGATCACAGTTCCTTACGTGTTCCCGCCGATTCCCAGGACTCCGGGAAGGTCAGTCATTCACGATGCAAAGGAGCATTTCCACCATGGTGCGCGAGCTTTCACACTACGTAGACGGCCAAAGGGTTGAGGGTACATCCGGCCGCTTCAGCGACGTCTACGATCCCTGCACGGGAGAAGTCCAGGCCCGGCTTCCGTTGGCCAGCGCGGACGAGGTCCGCAACGCCGTCGCAAATGCCGAGAAGGGGCAGCTCGAATGGGCGGCCATGAACCCGCAGCGGCGAGCCAGGATCCTCCTCAAGTTCGTGGACCTGGTGAACGACAACATGGACGAGCTCGCCAAGCTGCTGTCCTCGGAGCACGGCAAGACCTTCGCCGATGCCAAGGGCGACATCCAGCGCGGCATTGAGGTGGTCGAATTCTCCGCGGGAGCGCCGCACCTGCTCAAGGGCGAGTTCTCGGACAACGCCGGTGCCGGTATTGACGTTCATTCCCTGCGGCAGCCCCTGGGCGTCGTCGCGGGAATCACCCCGTTCAACTTCCCGGCCATGATTCCGCTCTGGAAGTCCGGCCCGGCGCTCGCCGCGGGTAATGCGTTCATCCTCAAGCCGTCAGAACGGGACCCTTCCGTCCCGCTCCGTCTCGCCGAGCTCTACAGCGAAGCCGGCGTGCCCAATGGCGTCTTCAACGTCATCAACGGCGACAAAGAAGCCGTGGATGCCCTGCTGGAGGACCCGCGCGTCAAGGCGATCGGCTTCGTCGGTTCAACTCCGATCGCCCAGTACATCTACGCCACCGCAGCGGCGCATGGCAAGCGGGCGCAATGCTTTGGCGGTGCCAAGAACCACATGGTAATCATGCCCGACGCCGACCTGGACATGGCCGCCGACGCCCTGATTGGTGCCGGGTACGGTTCCGCAGGCGAACGCTGCATGGCTATCTCAGTGGCTGTGCCGGTGGGCCAGGAAACCGCAGACGCCTTGGTGTCCAAGCTGACGGAGCGAGTCAAGGAACTCAAAGTCGGCCACAGTCTCGACAAGGACTCGGATTTCGGTCCTGTAGTGGCGCAGTCCGCGAAGGAGCGCATCGAGGGCTACATCCAGTCCGGCGTCGACGAGGGCGCAACGCTGGTCACTGACGGCCGCGGGCTGACCGTGGAGGGCTACGACGGCGGCTTCTGGGTGGGTCCCACGCTCTTCGACAACGTCACCAAGGACATGAAGATCTATAAGGAAGAGATCTTCGGACCGGTCCTCAGCGTGCTGCGTGCCGCCGACTACGACGAAGCGCTAAGGCTCTGCAGCGAGCACGAGTTTGGCAACGGCGTCGCAATTTTCACCCGCGACGGCGACTCCGCCCGCGACTTCGCCAGCCGCGTCGAAGTGGGCATGGTGGGCATCAACGTCCCGATTCCCGTGCCGATCGCGTATTACACCTTCGGCGGCTGGAAGGCCTCCGGTTTCGGTGACCTCAACCAGCACGGCGCCGATGCTTTCCGCTTCTACACCAAGACCAAGACCGTCACCTCGCGGTGGCCCTCCGGCATCCGCCAGGGCGCAAGCTTCGTGATGCCGGCGGGCAGCTGATGGGGGCTTTGGACACAGCAGACGTTCTTTTCGAGCGCCGCGGCCACCTGGGTATCGTGACGCTCAACCGACCGAAAGCGGTTAACGCCCTGAACGCGGGGATGGTCACGGCCATGCTCGAACAGTTGCTTGCCTGGGCGGACGACGAGTCCGTGGCCACTGTGCTGGTGCAGGGCGCCGGGGACCGGGGCCTGTGTGCCGGTGGCGATATCGTGGCCATCTACAAGGACATGCTCCACGGTGGCTCGGAGACCGCGGATTTCTGGGCGGACGAGTACCGGCTCAATGCCCTGATCGCCAACTATCCCAAGCCCTACGTCGCTTTCATGGACGGCCTGGTGCTGGGCGGTGGGGTGGGCATTTCCGCGCACGGTTCCCACCGCGTAGTCACCGAACGGACCCGCAGCGGGATGCCCGAAACGACCATCGGTTTCGTACCCGACGTCGGTGGCACGCTGTTGCTGTCCCGCGCACCCGGAGAGGCCGGCACCCACGCCGCGCTGACGGGCGCACACCTCGGTGGTGCGGACGCCCTTTACCTCGGGCTCGCGGACTACTACGTCCCGTCCGAAGGCCTCCCCGCGCTGGCGGAAGCGCTGGAAAGCTCGACGGCGGAGGCCGCCGTCGAGCGTTTTGCCCAAGCCGCGCCGGACTCGGCTCTGGCGGCGCAGCGGGAGTGGATCGACGACTGCTACGCGGGCAATGACGCGGAAGAGATTGTGCACCGCCTGCGCGACGCCGGGGGTGAGGCCGCCGAGGCCGCGGACACCATCACGGCAAAATCCCCGACGTCGGTCAAAGTCACCCTGGAGTCGTTGCGCCGTGTCCGCGGGCTGTCGTTGGAGGAAGCCCTGGACCAGGAGTACCGCGTTGGCCTCCGATGCCTGTCCGGGCCCGATTTCCGCGAGGGGATCCGTGCGCAGGTGGTGGACAAGGACCGGAACCCGCAGTGGAAGCCCGCCACTCTCGCCGAGGTGACGGCGTCCGACGTCGAGGGCTACTTTGCGCCGCTGGGCGAGCGCGAACTGGGCCTTTCGGCAAACCCGGTCCAATCAAGTCCAGTCGAGTCGAGTTGAAGGAGACGACATGACAGAGAACGCAGCATCGGCAACGGGGCTCATCGCTTTCCTCGGCCTGGGCCATATGGGTGGGCCCATGGCCGCCAACTTGATCAAGGCGGGCCACGACGTCATTGGCTATGACCCGGTTCCGGCCGCCGTGGAGGCCGCCAAAGCCCACGGGATTCCCATGGCGTCATCGGCGCACGAGGCTGCCGCGGAGGCCGCCGTCGTGCTGACCATGCTGCCCAGCGGCAAGCATGTGCTGGACGCGTACCGGGGCGTGGACGGGCCGGGCTTGCTCGCCGCAGCCAAGCCGGACACCCTGTTCCTTGACTGCTCCACGATCAATGTGGACGAGGCCCGTCAAGCTGCGGAGATAGCGTTGGAAGCCGGACACCGATCCGTGGACGCGCCTGTTTCCGGCGGCGTGGTGGGAGCCGAAGCCGGCACCCTCACGTTCATGGTGGGGGCGCTGCCGGAAGACTTCGAGACCGTCAAGCCGATCCTTGAACTGATGGGCAAACGGATTGTCCACTGCGGCGACCACGGTGCCGGGCAGGCGGCGAAGGTCTGCAACAACATGATCCTGGGTGTATCCATGATCGCTGTTGCGGAGGCCTTCGTGCTTGGCGAGAAACTGGGCCTGACGCATCAAGCGCTGTTCGACGTAGCCTCCAATGCTTCCGGCCAGTGCTGGGCGTTGACCACCAACTGTCCTGTTCCCGGGCCGGTCCCCACCAGTCCGGCGAACCGTGACTACCAGCCCGGCTTTGCCGGAGCCTTGATGGCCAAGGACCTGCGGTTGGCCGTGAATGCGCTGGAGAGCACGGGCGTCGCTGCGGAGATGGGGCCGTTGGCGTCCAGGATCTACGATGCTTTTGCCGCCGGCGAGGGTGCCGGACGGGACTTCTCCGGCATCATCACGGACATCCGCGATAAATCGCTGTGAGAGGTTGGAACTGAACTGATGACGAGCTTGGTGGAGAGGGAGAACATGACGGAGCAGTACAACAACATTCAGGTGGAACGGCGTGGGCGCGTGGGCTTGGTGACCCTGGACCGGCCGTCGGCGTTGAATGCGCTCAATACTGCCCTGATGAATGAACTCGTTGCCGCCGTGCGGGCCATGGATACGGATCCGGAAGTTGGGGCTGTGGTGATCACCGGCTCTGCCAAGGCTTTCGCGGCCGGTGCCGACATCAAGGAAATGTCGTCCAACAGCTACATGGAGATGTACGCGGCGGACTGGTTCCGGCACTGGGAGGACCTGACCCGTCTGCGGATCCCCGTGATCGCCGCGGTGTCAGGATTTGCCCTGGGAGGCGGGTGTGAGCTGGCGATGATGGCCGACTTCATCATCGCCGGTGACAACGCAAAATTCGGCCAGCCCGAAATCAACCTGGGCGTCATCCCCGGCATGGGTGGCTCGCAGCGTCTCACCCGGGCTGTGGGTAAATCCAAGGCCATGGACATGGTGCTCACCGGCCGGTTCATGGATGCTGAAGAGGCTGAGCGCGCCGGTCTGGTCTCCCGGATTGTGCCCGCGGCAGAGGTCATCGATGAAGCCGTCAAAGCCGCCGAGGTCATTGCGTCCAAGTCCAAGCCCGTGGCGATGATGGCCAAGGAAGCGGTCAACGCGGCCTTCGAAACCGGCCTGGCGCAGGGCGTGCTGTTTGAACGCAGGATCTTCCACTCGCTCTTCGCCACGGAGGACCAGAAGGAAGGCATGGCAGCGTTCAGCGAGAAGCGCCAGCCGGAGTTCAAGCACCGGTAACGCCTAGGGTTAGGCATGGGGGCCTAGCTCACTGTCAGGTCCTCACGGGTACGCTTCTGGATTTTTTTGCTTGCACGGTTCGCGAGAGCAATTAGTGCCAGGCCTGCAAGCGTGAGGGCGGCACAGGCAAAGAAGATCCCTCGTTGGCCCAAGATTGTCATTGACCCGATCGCGATAATGGGTCCTGAAACGATCGCCCCGAGTCTTCTGGTGTTCATGTAAAGCCCGGTGGATAACCCTGGTCTGGGGATCATGTCTTGAAAAAGAGTCATGCCAATCCCGGCGATGCCTGCGAATGACCAAGCATTGAAAATTTGGATGGCCAAGAGACCGATGGGCTCAGTAACCAGCATCAATGCTGAAAAGTAGGCTATCCCGGCGATGCAGCTGGTGGTGATCAGGCCGAGCGCGGAAAACCGTTCGCTTAGTCGGCCGCATAGCAGTAGAGCCGGGATCTCGAGTGCTGCGGCAACTCCGAGGGCGATGCCTGCCCAGATGACATCCAGCCCCAGGGTTTGGGGAACGAAGAGAGTCATGATTGTCATGGCCGTGGCGTTTGTGGCCTGCAGGAGTACGAACGCGAAAGTAACTGGTACAACCATCCGGAGCCCCACCGGAGTTTCCCCGGGGCCGGAAGACTGCGGTGTGGTTTGAGGGTCTGTGTCAGCGTTGGTGCTTGTTGCTGTGCGTTGCCGTATCAAGAGCGCTGTGGTGATGATGTTCAAGACGGCAATCGCGGCGACGGCCAAGAGGATGGCACGGGTGCCAAGCGAGCCGATGATGAAGGTCGCCAGCGGGGGACCGGCAACCCATGCCACGGAAACGATGGCGCGGGCATTGATGACATCGGAGGGCCGGCCACCGGAGTGGCGGAGATGCGCGAACAGCAGCGTGCTGCCGACCCCTGCTGGACCTCCCAGCACCACGAGGGCGACGGTGGCCATGGGCAGGGCCGTGACTGCCGACAGGACGCCCGCCAGCAGTATCGTCAGGCCGCCGCACACCAGCATTGGTACCAGGTAGTCCTTTGTCTTGTCGGCGCGTGCCGGTATCAGCAACGCCGCGAGGAACCCGCCTGCGTTATAGATCCCGAGGACCCATCCGAGGTCAGCTGTGGTGGCACCGTAGAGGTTGACGAGAATCAGCGCCAGAGCAGGACTCAGAAAGGCCAGCTGCAGGCCCCAGAGCAGCGCAGATCCGGGCAAGAGAAGTTTTTTCATTCGGTCCTCAGGGTGACTGTCGTTCCGCTGGCCGTGGGCTCTTGAGGAATTCGCGGACATCGTTCGTGTTGGCCATGGCTTTTAGGCTACGGCCGGGTGTGGTCCTCTAACAGGTACTGTCAGTACACCTCTCAACAGACACTCCCGCGATGTGTAGTTTTCACGCCTCAGGCCGGAACGGACGACGCGTCCTGGGCGGCACCAAAGAACGCCAGTTCCAGCCGGACGGCCTCGCGGAACGTCTCTGTGACGCGCGCGCGGATCTCCGGCGATTCGGGTTCGACGGCGTTGAACTCCTCCCGGAGCCACGTCACCCAGGCGTTGTACTCGGGATTGTTGTGGAGGCGGATCCATTCCGCGTGCTTCTGCGCGGCCGGCCACGAGGCAGGATCCCCGGCCCGTGCCGCCCAGTCTCCGTAAAGCCACTCGGCAACAATGAGGACTGCGAGGACGTCCGGGTAGGAGCGGCTGGTCAGGGCGGCGCGCATGAGGGCATCGAAGTCGCGGGTCACACGTCCGAGGGTCGGTGCGTTCCTGTCAGCCTCAGGGACGTCCAGTTCATCGAAGCAGTCCTGGAAGTAGGTGTTTTCATCCGAAGCGAAGGCTCCCAGGACCCGTGCGAACACCAAGCGTGAGGACAACGATGGTGCGGAGGCCACGGCCTGTCCCAGGAGCGCAGTGAACGCATCGCAAAACTGGTAATCCTGAACAAGGTAGCGCCGCAGTTCGTCGTCGGAAAGAGTCCCGGCGAGCAAGCCATCCACAAACGGATGGTTGATCGCTGCGTCCCAGTTGCTGATGCTGTCGTGCTTGAGTTCTTCGGCAAAGCCCACGTGTTTCCTCCTGGAGTTTCAGAACCGCACCCTAGCAGCCACCATCGGACTTCAGACAGTACGACGCCGGCCGGTCGGTCGGGTTGACTGGCCGGCCGGCGTCGTTGGTGTTTTGTGGGCGTCGTGCCTTCAGCAGGCCCTGGGACCCCTTCCCGCGTTCATCGGGTCCGGCCAGTTCCCGACGAAGTCGGGCCAATAGCCGATGCGTTGGCTGGCGGATGCCTTTGCGTTGTTGCGGGCGGGGGACTGGATCGTGCGAAGCATGGGTGCCTCCTGACTGATGAAATGACTGCGACGGTTGTCGCAGGTGGTGGTGCCTGCCGCTGCAGGGACCACCGAATCAGTCAGGGCGGGATCCGGGATCGAACGAAGGTTGCAAAGCTGGTCTTCGCTCCTGGTTCGTCACGGGTCCGTCCCGTGGCGGAGGAAGGTTGGAGAGGACATCCGGAACGTCGCAGGACCCGGTAGCGGGAGTGCTTGGGCCACGGGCTTCAGACGAGCCCGGAGCAGCTGGCGTCACCTCAGGGTGCAGGGGCGGCGCCGGAGCCGGGTTCACGGGCCCGGGCACTGCAGCGGGCGGAACCACCCCCGGGTCAAGCAACGAAAAGGGCGCGGGAAGCGTGATGCCTGCCAGTTCTCGCGCCCCAGGTTGCGGCTGGAGTACGACGGCGGGGGTCGGCAAAGCTTCGCTTGCCGGCACTGCTGCGTCCACCAGAGGCGTGGGTGCGGCCAGTGAAACAGCGCCGTCGACCAGAATTTGAGGGGCAGTGATCAACGCGGGCAGCTCAGGGAGCGCTGGAATCCCGGGAAGCGCTGGAACCTCCGGCAGGAGGGCCGGGATATCTTCCATCGCGGGAAGTTCGGGAAGCACGGCCTCGGGCGGCGCCTCCGGGAGGGACACTGCCGGGAGATCCGGAACGAGCGGCGCTGAAGGGATGGCCGGAGCGGGCGGCGCCTCAAGGGGCGCGGGGACTGCAGGCACGTCCGGAATGCCCGGCAGCTGATCAGGGGCGGAATCCACAGCGTCGGAGCTCGCGACGACCGGGGGCGCTTGCAGAGGCTGGGTTAGCGTCGTAAGGGGCGCCGGGGGTACAGAGGGAACGACATCCGTCGCAGCGGCCGGCGACCCCGCCAGCCACATCATCCATGCGGAGGAGCCCAGCGCAGCCAACAGCAGCCGGCGCAGAAGTACGCTGCGGCGTTGTTCCGGATCCTTGGCCATGCTCCACTCCCCATTGCGGCAATGGAATCTCAGGATACGCCCGGCGGGGTGCAGGGGTACAGCCGGGTCCGGATCTTCCACTCGCTCTTCGCCACCGAGGACCTGAGGATAGCGCCGAGGGGTTTGGTTAGGTTCCCGGCATGTGGATGGCCACGGCCGTTTCCTTCAGATCGGCGCCGGTGGCAGGGAGGGGGCCAGGGAGTTCTCCTTCGTGCCGTCCATGGGCGGTCGGGTCAGCCCGCGATCACCAAGGTTATATTGTCGGTGCTTGCTGCAAGAGTTAGGTCATGGAGCTAATCGCGGAGAGGCAAACGGGCGCAGAAGTGGCGCTTGGGCGCCCTCCAACGGCCATGGATTCCGTTCACTCCAGCAGTGGTTCAGCCAGCACCGTCAGCGCGGACCTCATCGAGCAGCTGCGTGTTTTGGAGGAGATGAAGTCGGCCATCTGCGGATTGCAGGCGCGGGTTGCTGTCGCTTTCGATCTTGCCCAGCGCGCCGAACAAGCCGAAGCCGGTGTCCCCGCTTCGGAGCGTGGCCAGGGCGTTGGTGCACAGGTTGCGTTGGCGCGTCGGGAGTCACCGAACCGAGGATCGCGACTGCTTGGTTTGGCGAAAGCCTTGGTCATGGAGATGCCGCGAACCTTGGCAGCGTTGAACTCCGGCCAGTTAAACGAATGGACGGCCACGCTGCTCGTCAAGGAGACAGCCTGCCTCAGCGTGGAGGATCGGGCCGCGGTGGATGAGGAACTCGCGCCGGACACCGGAACCTTCGAAGGCAAAGGTGACAAGGCAGTCATTGCGGCGGCCAAAGCTGCCGCGTACCGTCGGGATCCGCGGTCGGTCGTTGGACGGGCCAGCCGGGCTGCCTCCGAGCGGACCGTCAGCCTGCGACCGGCGCCGGACACGATGACCTACCTGACCGCCCTGCTACCTGTCGCCCAAGGAGTGGCGGTGTACGCCGCGCTGAACCGCGCTGCAGATTCGGCCCGTTCCACCGGGACTGTGGAGTCTGGCGGGGTTGTCCCCACCCGCGGTCAGATCATGGCTGACACGCTCGTTGAACGCGTCACCGGAACACCGGGCGGAATCTCAGGGATCAATCTGGACCTGGTTATGACCGACCGGACCCTGTTCCAGGGCGATAGCGAACCAGCACGCCTCAGCGGCTACGGAATCGTGCCTGCCGAGTGGGCCAGATCAGTGGTTGCCAAGGGGCAAGCAGAACAGGATCAACCTGAACAGAACCAGGACAATGAGCTCACTGTTTGGCTTCGTCGGCTCTATACCGCGCCGGCCACGGGAGAGCTCCTGGCCACTGATTCCAGGGCGCGGCTCTTTACTGGTCAGCTACGGCGGTTCATCGAAACCCGCGACGATACCTGCCGGACTCCCTATTGCGACGCGCCCATCAGGCACATCGACCACATTGTGCCCTGGCGTTCCGGGGGCAAAACCAACTTCGCAAACGATGCAGGACTCTGTGAGGCGTGCAATCACACTAAGGAACAGCCGGGTTGGACTAGCCGAGCTGTCCAGGCTGATGTCCACACCTTGGAAATCAGGACCCCCACCGGGCATAGCTACCAGTCAAAGGCCCCACACCTTCCCGGACACCGCCCCTCCAGAACGTAAAACGCTCGTTTAGCGTCTCACTCCTCCGTGAAGTCCCCAGCGTCCCGCCGGAAGGCGCCGAGTACGCGGATGAGGTGATCGACGTCGTCGTCCCTGAAGCCGGACTTGCCGAAAACCTCGGCGTTCAGCGCCGCCGTCGCCTTCTTTGCCACGGTGCGGCCTTCAGGAGTGAGCTCGATCAGTGTGGTGCGCCCGTCGGTGGGGTGCGGGGAGCGGGCAACGAGCGCGGCCTTTTCCAGGCGGTCGACGGCGTTGGTCACCGAGGTGGGATGCACCTGCAGGAGCGCACTGGCTTTGTTCATGGGCAGCGCGCCGCTGCGGGCGAAACTCAGCAGGGCCAGGAGTTCGTAGCGGGCGAAGGTGAGGCCGAAGGGCTTGAGCACCGTTTCGATGCGGGCCAGCAGGATCTGCTGTGTGCGCATGATGGCCGTGATGGCAGCCATGGGCGCCGCGACGTCACCCCAACCGTGCCGTTCCCAGTTGCGTTGGGCGTCGGCGATGGGATCGCGGGGGAGTGGGGTGCCCATGGGCCTCCTTGGTTGCTCGGGTGCCGGTTGTCCGGGGGCCTAGTCTTTCAGATTCGGGAACTCTTCTTCGGTATATTCCACGCCCAAACCTGAAGGCAGGGGGCCGTCGCCATGCCGCTGGACTTCAGATCCGCGGAGCTCGACGCGCCGGATCTTGCCCGAGATGGTCTTGGGCAGTTCGCCGAATTCGAGCCTCCGGATCCGCTTGAAGGGGGCCAGGTGTTGGCGGCAGTAGCGCAGGATGTCTTCGGCCACGCCAGGACCGGGTTCGTAACCTGCAGCCAGCACCACAAAGGCCTTCGGAACCGACAGCTTCACCGCGTCAGGCGAAGGTACGACGGCGGCCTCCGCCACTGCGGGGTGTTCGATCAGTACGCTTTCGAGCTCGAAAGGTGACAAGCGGTAATCCGAGGACTTGAAGACGTCGTCGTCACGGCCAACGTAGGTGATCACGCCGTCTGCGTCCCGGCTGGCCATGTCGCCTGTGTGGTAGTAGCCATTCCGGAAGGCATCGGCGGTTTTCGCCTCGTCGCCAAAGTAGCTCTTCATGAGCCCTACAGGCCGGGGGTCCAAGCGCAAGCAGAGTTCGCCGTCGTCGGCTTCTTCACCGGTGAGCGGGTCCACCAGGACGACGTCGTACCCGGGGAGCGGCCGCCCCATCGAGCCGATCTTCACCGGCTGCGCGGGCGTGTTGGCGATCTGTACCGTGGATTCGGTCTGGCCGAAACCGTCCCGGATTGTCACGCCCCAGGCTTCCTCCACTTGGCCGATGACCTCCGCGTTGAGCGGCTCTCCTGCCGAAACCACTTTCCGGGGAGGGCTGGTCAGTTGCTTCAGGTCAGCCTGGATGAGCATGCGCCACACGGTGGGCGGGGCGCAGAAGCTGGTGACGCCTTCGCGGCCCATCTGTGCCATGAGGGCGGCTGCGTCGAAGCGGTCGTAGTTGTAAATGAAGACGGTTGCCTCGGCGATCCACGGCGTGAAGACGTTGGACCACGCGTGCTTGGCCCAGCCCGGGGAAGCGACGTTCAGGTGCACGTCGCCCGGCTCCAGACCGATCCAGTACATGGTGGACAGGTGGCCCACGGGATAGGACGTGTGGGTGTGTTCCACCAGCTTGGCACGCGAGGTGGTGCCGGAGGTGAAGTACAGCAGGAGCGTCTCATCCGCGCGGGTGGGGGCGTCGGGCGTGAAGTCCGTGCCGGCGTCGTAAGAATCTGCGTAGTGTTTGGCGTCCGGGTTGGTGCGTTCCGCGCCCACCTCAAGCAGTTGGTAGTTACCCTCGACGGCGGCAAACTTGCCGATGTTGGCGCTGCCGACCGCCACCCAGGCCGCGCTGCCGCGCTCAACCCGGTCCTGCAGGTCCCGGGCGCCCATGAGCGTGGTGGTGGGGATCATGACGATGCCCAGCTTGATGCCGGCCAGCATGAGTTCCCACAGCTCCACCTGGTTGCCGAGCATGATGATCATGTGGTCGCCGCGTCGGACGCCTTGTTCCCGCAGCCAGTTGGCGAGCTGGGAGGACCGCTCAGAGAGTTCCTTGAACGTGCGCCGCGTGGAGCTGCCGTCCTGTTCGACGATCACGAGGGCGGGTTGCTCGCCCCTCTCCGGATCCGCTGCCAGCTGGTCGAACCAGTCGAGCGCAAAGTTGAACTCCTCGAAGCGTGGCCATTGGAATTCCTTGTGGGCCGTTGCGTAGTCCTCGCGCAGTTCCAGCAGCCTGTCACGGGCCGCACGGAAGTCCTCTGTGACTGTCATAGTCCGCCTTTCGCCTTCGGGTTGACCGGCACCATTGCCCTGGCATCCCGCCTAGTGATCCACATCACCTTGCAATATACTAGGACATCCAAGGGTTTGGAAGAGCCTCCCGGCACATGACGAAGGGGTCTAATGCTCGATCAAAAAGCTGCCGCCACCGTTACCAACGGTCCAGCGACGGAACGCGTCCTCCCTCCTTACCCGGAGGCGGACCTTATGCACGTGGTTGATCTGCTGCCCGAGGGTGAGCGCGGGCGGTATCTGCGGACGAGGGACTTCCTGCAGGCGCGGATCCGGAAAGACAGCATCGCCTACTGGAACAGGGAGGAATTCCCCTTCGGCTTGCTCGCGGAAATGGCCGAGCATGGGCTGGGTGGGCTGCAAACCGACGGCTCGTCCCAGCTGTTCAAGGGCCTGATGTACACCGAGGTGGCCCGCGCCGATGTCTCGCTTTCGGCTTTGGTGGGTATCCACAATGAACTCATCGTCGGCATGATCCACGAGCTCGGCTCCCCGGAGCAGAAGCGCAAGTGGCTCCCCGGCCTGGAGGCCTTCACGCAGCTGGGAGCCTTTGCGTTGACCGAACCGGACCACGGTTCCGACATCGCCGGAGGACTTTCGACGACGGCGCGGCGCGACGGTGGCGAGTGGGTCATCAACGGTGCCAAGCGCTGGATCGGAGCCGCCACGATTGCCGACTTCGCCCTGGTATGGGCCCGTGACCTCTCCGACGGCCATATCAAAGGCTTCATCGTGGAATCCGACCGCCCCGGCTACTCAGCGACGAAAATTTCGAACAAGATCGGCCTTCGCATCATGCAGAATGCCGACATCGTGCTGGACGAGGTCCGCATCCCGGCGTCGAATTTGCTGCCCGGCGCAACTGAGTTCTCCCGCGCCAATGACCTTCTGCGGGATTCCCGTGCGTGGGTTGGCTGGCAGGCTGCGGGCATCCAGTTGGCTGCCTTTGACATTGCCCGGGCCTACGCCTTGGAGCGTCGGCAGTTCGGCAGGGAACTCGCGCGGTTCCAGCTGGTGCAGCAACAGTTGGCCGATATCCTGGGCAACGCCAATGCGTCCTTGTCGATGATGGTTGAATTGGCGCGCATCCAGCAGGCAGGCAAGCTTGAGATGGTCCAGGCCGCCATGTGCAAGGCCACCACCACCCGCTTGGCGCGCTCCTCCGTGGCGATGGGCCGCTCCCTCCTTGGCGGAAACGGGATCACCACCGATTACGAGATGGGCAAGCTCTTCGGAGACGCCGAAATCCTCTACACGTATGAGGGCAGCTACGAGATCAATTCGATGATCGTGGCCAGGGCCGTGACGGGAAAGTCGGCGTTCGTCTAAGAGCTGGGTATGCCGATGGCCCGGCTGATGAGCGCGTCGAACTGACGGTCGGTCAGCAACCCTCGGGCCGCGATGAGCGGTTGGGCTCCGAACCCGACGGCGTAACGTGTCTTCGGTTTCGACGCCGTCACCGCCTTTGCGACGGCATCGGCGACGACCGACGGCGGAGAGTTGCGGTTGACGTTCGCCTCGGACCTCAGCGACTTGGCAACTGCGTGCGCCTGGGCGGCATAGGCGCCGTTTCCGGAGGTCTCTTCAACGAAGTCTGCCGCGATCCCGCCCCACTCCGTCGCGATGCCGCCGGGCTCGATGACAACGACGTCGATGCCGAAGGGCTTGACCTCCAGCCGAAGGCAGTCGCTCAGTGCTTCGAGGGCGAATTTGGTGCCGTGGTACCAGCCGCCCAATGGCGTGTAGATCTTTCCGCCCATGGACGTGATGTTCACAATGGTTCCCGAGCGTTGGGCGCGCATGTGGGGCAAGGCCAGCTGGGCCAGTCGCATGGCGCCGAAAACGTTCACCTCGAACTGGCGGCGACCTTCATCGATGTCGACGTCTTCCAAGGCGCCGTAGGAGCCGTAGCCGGCGTTGTTCACCAGGACATCGATCCGTCCGGTGTCGGCGATGATGTGGTCGATGCCGGCCCGCATGGAGTCGTCATCGGTGACGTCCATGGCCAACGTGCGGATGCCGTCGGCGGCCAGGCTCTGGAGGCGATCGGTGCGCCGTGCAGCGCCGTAAACGGTAAAACCCAGGGCTTGGAGTTTTCTGGCGGTAGCTTCCCCGATTCCGGAAGAAGCCCCTGTGACGAGCGCGGTTTTGGTAGTCATGGCTGTTCTCCTGCCGTAAGATGAATAGTGGTTCACTTAAAGCATGAACCAGCATTCACTTTCGTGCAAGTCGTGGCAGGAGAAACTTTTTGGTGACTAACCAGCGCCCCATGCGCGCCGACGCCATCCGGAATCGGGCGAAGATCCTTGAGGCCGCCCGGACGGAAATCGCGGAACACGGGCCTGACGTGGGGATGGAGGTTATCGCCGGTACTGCCGGTGTTGCCGTCGGTACTTTGTACCGGCATTTTCCGACGAAGACAGATCTCGTGGGTGCCGTGCTGGCTGAGTATGTCGAGCAAATAACTGTTGAGGCTGAGTCGGCCCGGGACCATGCCAGGGAAGGGGGCGGATCTCCTTTGGCGGTTTTGGTCTCGTTCCTGCGCGAGGTCATTCGGATTTCCGCGCTGAATGCCGCCGCGAAATCTGCGGCTCCTGCCCTCGGCGCGGCCGCGGACATTGACGAAACACGCGCGGCGGCGGCGTTGTCCGAGCTCATCGACATGGGCATAGCAGCCGGACAGGTCCGTCGGGATCTCAGTGTCACTGATATCTACATGCTCATTTCGGCGGCGCCCCTGGACCAGCCGGAGCCTGTACGCGAGCGATGGGCCGCGTTGGTTCTGCCATGCCTTACCGTCGACGCCGCACGATCTTTTCCTTAAATGGCTGAGGGCATCCCCGCGCCGGTAGTGCGTTGGCGGGAGGATGCCCTCAATGGTCGTGCCTGTACCCGAAGGGCCTTCGCTAGGAAATTCGGGCCGCAGACAGGGTGGAACCGGATGGCCCTGGTGCCGAGGTGCTGGGGTCGGCCGGTTCCGCGGTGGCGGACGGAGCAGGTGCTGCAGCGTGTTCGGCGAGTACTCCTGTGTTGTGCCTGATGCGCAGGCGGTAGAGCAGCGTGCCACCCACCACGACGGCGGCAACAAAGATCACGCCACCCCACTGCAGGTACCACTCGAACGGCGGGACGGAGTTGTAGATCTCCGGCCGTGGCCACACCAGGTTCAGTGTCATGGCTCCGCCCCAGAGGACCGCAAGGATGTTGATGGGCAGGCCCCACTTGCCAAGGCTGAATCCGGCTTCGGAGCCGTCGTCCTTCAGGGGCCACTTCTTGAGGAACCGGCGCCGCAGCATCGGTACCGTGACCAGCAGGTAGGAGAGGTAGATCAACACGATGCTGATGCTGGAGAGGATGGTGAAGATTGCAGGCTGGGAGATGTTGACGATGAGTGGAATGACAGCGACGACGCCGATGACGATTGCGGCCACCGTGGGCGTTTTCCGGGTGGGGTGCACTTTGCTGAGCTGGCGGCTGAAAGGAAGGTTGTTGTCCCTCGCCATGGCAAACATCATGCGGATGGCGGCCGCGTGGACGGCCAGGGTGCAGACGACGACGGCCACCACGATGCAGACCAGGAAGGCCTTGCCGAAGGGTCCGCCGAGTACGGAGAGCACGATGTACTGCAGCCCGCCGTCGGCAGCTCCGATTTTGGGATCGGACAGGTCCGGAGCGGCCAGGATTCCGCCCAGCAGGAGCAGGCCGCCCAGCAGGAAGGACGCTGTCACTGCACGCAGGATCGCCTTGGGAGCTGTGCGCTTGGGGTCCTTGGTTTCTTCCCCCAGAGAGCTTGCGGTGTCGAACCCGTACATGACGTAGCCGGAGGCCATGGCGGCGATGAGGAAGACGCCGAAGAAGCCGAGTGGGTGTCCTTCGCCGAAGCCTGCGGTATCCAGGAGGACTTCCGGTCCGCGCACTGCGTGCCAAATGAGTGCCACGATGAGCAGGACGGCCGCAACCAGTTCGACGAAAACGCCCACGCTGTTGATCATGGTCATGAGCTTCACGCCGAAAGCGTTGATGAGGGTGGAGATGGCGATCATGATGCTGGCCAGGATGACGCCGTTGACGGCGAAGTCGTATGGACCAGTTCCATCGCCAACCATTTGGAAGCCGCTCCAAATCTGCGGCAGGGTGATCTGGAGGGCCAGGGCCACGGAGCCCAGGGCCATGATGGAGGACAGCAGCAACAGCCATCCCGCCAGCCATGCCCACGTTCCCGTGGAGAGTCGCTTGGCCCAGTTGTAGACCGAACCGGCCACCGGGTAGCGTCCTGCGAGTTCCGCAAAACACAGCGCGACCATCAGCTGGCCGACAAAGACAATGGGCCAGGACCACGCATACGCAGGGCCGGCCGTGGAGAAGCCGAAGTAAAACAGTTGAAAAACGCCGGTGAGGATGGAGATGTAGCTGACGCCGGCCGCGAAGCTGGCAAACTTACCGATGCTGCGGTCGAGGGTTTGGGCATAGCCAAACTCGTCCATTCCGCTCGTATCGCTCTTGCTGGGTCCTGATTTGCTGGGTTCTGACATTCGAACTCCTAACTCAGACATGCACGAATGGTGATGACTTGCGGCCACCATTGGTCGCAGTCGAATCAAAAGGCCGGGCACCACGGTGTGCCTCCGGCTGTTTCCCCCGTTGATGTTGCGTGGCTGGCCGGGCGCTCGATGTAGTCGGCGCCCGGGCCAGGTCCGCCAGGCCAGCACCCTGTAGGTGTGGCGTGGGTCATGAAAAGCAGGTTAGTTCAGTTTGAACAGCCGTTCAAGAGTTTGCATGAACAAATGTTCAAAAGTTTCCGGTGTTACGGCTCAGGCAAGCGACAAGCTGAAGTCCGCATCCGCCGTCGTGGTCTCTTCCTGACGGCTGGCGCGGATGAGGTCAGCGCAACGCTCACCGATCATCATGACAGTGATGTTCGGGTTGACCGTGACGTGCTCCGGCATGACGGACGCATCGGCGACCCGCAGGCCGGTGACTCCCTTGACCCGCAACTCCGGATCCAAAGGCGACATCCCGTCGTCGAGCGCTCCCATCCGGACTGTTCCCACCGGGTGGTAGACCGTGTTGTGGGTTTTGCGGATGTACTCCCGCAGTTCTTCGTCCGTCTGGGCCTCGATGCCGGGGGAGAGCTCCCGGCCCGTCCACTCAGCCATGGCAGGTTGTGCGGCGATCTCGCGGGCCTTGCGGATGCCTGCCACCATGACGCGCATGTCGTGGCCCTCCGGATCCGTGAAGTAGCGCGGGTCCACCATGGGCTTGTCGCGGAAGTCGCGGCTGCGCAGGCGCACCGTGCCCCGGGAGCGGGCGTGCGTGACGTTCGGCGTGAGGCTGAAGCCGTTCTCGGTGGTGGGGTAGCCGTGCCGGAGCGTGTTCATGTCGAAGGGGACCGAGCCGTAGTGCATCATCAGGTCCGGGCGGTCCAGGCCGTCCTCGGTGGGGGTGAAGATGCCGATCTCCCACCACTGGGTGGATGACTGGACCATCGGCTGCTTGGCCTCGAACTGCACCACGCCCTCGGGGTGGTCCTGCAGGTTCTCACCCACGCCGGGTGAGTCGACAATCGCCTCGATGCCGTGCTCCGCGAGGTGGGCTGCCGGGCCGATGCCGGACAGCATGAGCAGCTTCGGCGAATCGATGGCGCCCGTGGAGAGGATGACCTCGTGGCGGGCGGACAGGCGGTGGGTGCGGCCGAAGGCCGAATCGACGACGTCGACGCCGGTGCAGCGTTTGTCGGCGTCGAACACCAGTTGGCGGGCCCTCAGGCCCGTCAGGAGCGTGAAGTTCGGGCGATCAACGATGGGGTGGATGTAGGACACCGAGCTGGAGGAACGGGTGCCGTCCGCGCGCCGGTTGATCTGGAAGAAGTTCGCGCCATTGACAACCGTGGTGCCCGTGTTGAACTTCGCCCGCGGAATGCCCGACTGTTCGCAGGCGTCCAGCAGTGCGACGCCGGCGGGGTCGGCCGGGGGCACGTTCATGAGGTGCACGGGACCCGAGTCGCCATGGTGCGGAGCGTCCGGGCCGGCGTCTTCGTTGGTCTCCAGACGCTTGTACAGCGGCCAGGCGGCATCGGCGTTCCATCCTGCTGCACCGTACTTTGATTCCCACTCGTCCAGGTCCTCACGGGGCGCCCAGAAGGCAATGCAGGAGTTGTGGCTGGAGCAGCCGCCCATGACTTTTGCGCGGGCGTGACGCATGAAGGAATTGCCGTTTTCCTGCGGTTCGATGGGGTAGTCCCAGTCGTAGCCGGATTCCAGCAGTTCCATCCAGCGGTCCAGCTGCAGGATTTCGGGCAGGTTGCGGTCATCCGGGCCTGCTTCAACGAGCGCGACCGTGACATCCGGATCCTCGCTCAACCGGGCGGCTACGGCTGCGCCCGCGGACCCGCCGCCAATGACGACGTAGTCGAAGGCGCGCTCGCCGAGGTCCTCAATGTTGTCGAAGTGCATCTAGTTCTCCTTGCCGTGGTCAGCGAACCAACCAGTGACCTGGGGGTTGGTGTTCTGGTAGATGTGCTTGGCTTCCTGGTACTCGGCCAGTCCTGTGGGGCCGAGCTCCCGGCCCACTCCCGATGCGCCGAACCCGCCCCACTCCGCCTGCGGGAGGTAGGGGTGGTAGTCGTTGATCCAGATGGTGCCGTGGCGGAGCCGGCCCGCCACGCGCTGTGCCTTGCCTGCGTCCTGGGTCCAGACAGCTCCGGCCAGGCCGTAGATGGTGTCGTTGGCAATGGCCACGGCTTCGTCCTCGGTGCTGAACGTTTCCACCGTCACCACCGGACCGAAGGCCTCGTCGGTGACCACGGACATCCCGCGGGTGACGCGGTCCAGGATGGTCGGCTGGTAGTAGAAGCCGGCGTCGTACTTTCCGCCTTCAGGTGCCGAACCGCCGGTCCGCAGTCGCGCGCCCTCGGCGATGCCGCGCTGGACGTACTCGTGGACCTTGGCGCGGTGCTCTGCGGAGATCAGCGGGCCGGTTTCGGCGTCCTCATCGAAGGGGCCGCCCAGGCGGATGGCTTCGGCGCGGCGGACCAGCTCATCGACGAAACGCTCGGCGATGGACTCCTCCACCACAAGGCGGGCACCTGCCGAGCAGACCTGGCCGGAGTGGAGGAAGGCGCCGTTGAGGGCGTTGTCGACGGCGGCATCGAAGTCGGCGTCGGCGAAGATAACGTTGGGGTTCTTGCCGCCCAGTTCCAGCGCCACCTTCTTGACGGTGGCGGCAGCGGCTGCCGCGATGCTCTTGCCGGTTTCCAGGCCGCCGGTGAAGGAGACGAGGTCGACGTCGGGATGTTCCGTGAGCGGTGCGCCCACCTTCCGGCCGGGGCCGGTGAGAAGGTTCGCGACGCCGTCGGGCAGGCCGAGATCCTTCAGGAGCTGCATCGCGAGGATGGCGGTGGATGGTGTCAGCTCGGCGGGTTTGAGGACGAAGGAGCAGCCTGCGGCCAGTGCGGGGGCGATCTTCCAGGCTGCCTGCAGCAGCGGGTAGTTCCACGGGGTGATGAGGCCGCAAACGCCAACGGGTTCGTAGACGATACGGCTGACGACGTCGGGGTTGCCGGCGTCGACGACGCGGCCCGGTTGCTGGCCTGCGAGCCTGCCGAAGTATTCGAAGCAGGCGGCGATGTCGTCGATGTCGATCCGGCTTTCGACGATGCGCTTGCCGGTGTCGAGGGATTCTGCGCGGGCGAACTTCTCGCGGCGTTCACGCAGCCCGGCGGCAACCTTGAGCAGGAACGCGCCACGCTCGGGCGCAGGCACCGAGGCCCATACGCCGGAGTCGAAGGCTGCGCGGGCAGCGGCGATGGCGCGTTCGGCGTCCTCTGGGCCGGCCTCGGACACTGTGGCGACCAGCTCGCCGTCGGCCGGGTTGTGGATGTGGCGGACCGTGCCGGACGCGGACGGCTCCCAGGAGCCGTTGATGAAAAGCGTGGCAGCGGAGTCGGAAAATGTGGCTTGGGTCATACGAAGCAGAGTAGTTCATCTTGAACATCTGTTCAAGGAAAATTATGAACAGATGTTCAAATCTCGCTTTATGTGGCGGACGTGTGGCACCCATCCCTGCTCCCGGCGGCTCCGAATCAGTTGCATGGAAAAGCTTGGATCCCGGACCAGAGGTACCCACAGCATGGCGGCGCTGGCAGGAGTGGTGTCGGCAGGCGTCGTGCTCGCCGTAGCGGAGCTGATCGGCGCGTTCTTTACTGCCAGGGCAACGCCCTTTTTTGCGCTGGGATCGACGTTCATCGACTTCACGCCGCCGTGGCTGAAGGACTTTGCGATCGCGACGTTCGGTACCAACGACAAAGCTGCCCTGTTTGTCGGGATGGGCGTGACGATCGCCGTTCTTGCCTGCGTACTGGGCATCGTGGCCTACCGCAAATGGGCTTTGGGCGTGCTGGGCGTGCTCTTCATGGGTGCGGTGATTGTGGCCTGCGTCCTGACCCGTGCCGGCGTGGGACCCCTCAACGCCATCCCGTCCATTTTGGGAACCCTTGCCGGCTTGTTCGTCCTGCGCCGCCTGATGGTTCCGTTGTGGGGGCTGAAGCCATGGCCTGAGGCTCCCGCCGATCAAGCGGCCGACGCCGGCGACCACCTCGGGAGCGCCGACGCCGGAACTGTTGGTACCAGCCGCCGTCGTTTTTTTGCTGCTGCCGGCATTACTGCGGTGGCCGCGGGAATCGCGGCAACTGGTGGGCGGCTGCTGAGTTCGGCGCGAAACAACGTGGCCCAGGCAAGGGATGCGCTCCGCTTGCCCTCCCCCGTGAAGGCGGCGGCCCCCGTACCGGCGGGCGTCCAGTCTCCTGTGCCGGGCGTCTTTCCCTGGCTGACGCCGAACAGCGAGTTCTACCGCATTGACACGGCCCTCAGCGTCCCCGAAATCAACGTCAACGACTGGGAACTGCGCGTGCACGGCATGGTTGAGCAGGAAGTCACCATGAACTTCCAGGACCTTCTCGACGCCGAGCTGATCGAGTCGCACGTGACCCTCACCTGCGTGTCCAACCCGGTGGGTGGAAAACTGGCGGGCAACGCCAAATGGCTCGGCCTGCCCATCCGGGAAGTCCTTGCCAAGGCCAAGCCGAAGGAGGGGGCCGACATGGTGCTCTCCAAGTCCATCGACGGCTTCAGCGCCTCCACGCCGCTTGAAGTCCTGCAGGATGACCGCGACGCCATGCTGGCAATCGGCATGAACGGTGAGCCGCTCCCTGTGGAGCACGGCTACCCAGTGCGCATGGTGGTTCCCGGGCTGTACGGGTTCGTCTCAGCCACCAAATGGGTGGTGGAACTCGAGGTCACCCGCTTCGCGGACGCCAAGGCCTACTGGACTGAACGCGGTTGGTCCGAACGCGGCCCCATCAAGACCATGGCGCGCGTGGATGTCCCGAAATCCTTCGCGAAGTTCCCTCCCGGGAAGGTTGCCGTCGGCGGCACCGCTTGGGCGCAAACGCGGGGCATCACCAAGGTGGAAGTCCAGATCGACGACGGCGAATGGATGGAAGCAACCCTCTCCGACGAAGCGTCCACCATCACGTGGCGCCAGTGGTCCTTTGAATGGGACGCCACGCCCGGCATCCACTACGTCAAGGCCAGGGCCACCGATGGCACCGGCGAAGTCCAAACGGAAAAGCGGGCCGATCCTGTGCCGGATGGTGCCTCGGGATGGCCGTCGGTGATGGTGACGGTGGAGTGAGTGCAGCGCGTCAGAGGCTGAGATGACGGATTGCGGACGTCCCGTCACTGTAGGTCACTTCAACGGGAACGGCTTGGCCGGAAGAATTGCTGATTTCAGCCCCGGGGAACCACAACGCGAACTGGCCTTTGGAGACGGTGGCCTTGACCCGTTCGCCGTCAGCCTTGGTGTAGGTGACGGCGGTGACTTCCGAGCCAACCTGGCCGGACGCCATGGACAGGGCGTTATCTGAAATGACTCCCGTCCCGAGTTGCGTGGCCCTGATGTCCTGGGCTGCGGGCGCCTGTCCAGCCTCGGAGTTTCCAACCGAGCCAAAGGACCCCTTCTTGAACCAGGGGGCGGTGGAATCGGTGGTGCAAGTGGCTGTAAAGCCTCCACTTCCAATCAGGACTATGGTCGTCCACGCGCCACGCCTCTCTGCAATCGCCACGTCCGCGCTTGCCAGCTCATCTTTGTACATGCCGCTGCCTACGCGTTGACTGGAGCGGGTGCAGTCGGAGACTGCATTGTCACGATCGGCGCCGGTCAGTTCTGCCGGAGCGGCCGTCCACGTGGCGAAGGCAGGATCTCCGCCGGAGAAAGCTGGTACGACGAGGAACCCGGCTGTGGCTGCCAGGGCCACGGCTCCCAGGATGACGGTTCGACGGCGACGGCTGGGGGCGGGTCTGGCATTCCCAGGGGCGGGGAGTTGTTGGTCAGTGGTAGCTGCCATGGGGTGGGTACGGAGGATCCGCTCCAGATCCTTTTGAGCACGGTTCATGGCAGGAGCTGGACTTTTCCCGGCTGCGTCCATGGATCTCAGAAGCGCGTCAAGGTTCCTGTTGCTGTTCATGGTGTGGAGGCCTTTCCAGGAGCTGCTGTTGGCACGGCAGACTTGTTCGGGGGAATGTGGTCCAGCAGCAGCCGCAGGGATCGCCTCGCACGGACCAGGCGGAGGCGGAAGGCGACTGGAGAAATCCCCACAACCGTTGCTGCTTGCGGCGCGGACAGGTTCTCGAAGATCGCGAGTCCCAGCGTTTCCTGGTGGACTTCGGAAAGAAGCGCCCAAGCCCTGCCCAAATCAACGCGACTGGTGACCAGATCGGCGTGGGACGGATAGTGGGGTACGTCAGTCGCGTCGGCCAAGCGGACGCCCAGAGCCAGGCGCCGTTGTTCTCCACGGCGGGCATTCAACATGAGGTTTCGAGTGATGCCAAAAACCCAGGCGCGGGCATCGTCCTCGTGCGGCGGCGCTTCGGAAAATCGCCGCCAGACAGTGAGGAACGCCTCGGCCACCACGTCCTCGGCTATTCCCGGTTCGCTGCGTCGCTGAACGAATTTCAACAAGTCCGAATACGCGGACTCGTACAGCGCCCGAAAGGCCTCTGCCCGGTCAGGGGCTCTCGAAAGGTAGTTCATAACCTGTACTTGTCCGCCAAGTATCCAAGTGTGTTGCAGAGGGCCTGAAATTTCTGACAAAGCCCTCTTGAACGGCCCGGGTGTGCCTTAGCGGTCTCCGTCCGGTGTCTGGCCAAACGCAATCTGTTCCGTACGGGCGATACCCCGCTCGATGGCTGCCTTGTCGATGCCGAGGAGGGTGGTGAGCCACATGCCGTTTTGCACGACCACGACGTCGGCCGCCCGATCCTTGCACTCTTCGGGCGAGAGCCCAGGGACGGCATTCCCGATCAGAGCCGCGAGTCCCTGAAGGTACCGGTCAAAGGCTGCGGCATTGATTTCTGCGAATTCCTCATTTGCCTGAGCCAGGGCCCACAAATGGAGGCGAAGGGAGAGGTACGGGGTGGTCAGGAGGCCGGGGTCGGCGACGCGCCGCAGGGATTCCCGGAGTCGTTCGTCGGGACCCATGGAGGGGGACGGCTCCACCAGCAGGAGGTCATGCTCTTCGATTTGGTGCAGCACCGCGCGGATCAGGCTGGGTTTGTCTTCGTAGTAGTAGTTCACGAGCCCCAGTGCAACGCCGGCTTCGCGGGCCACTGCACGCATATTGATGCCCGAGATTCCGTGGCGGGACAGAAGTTCCAGGGCCGCTTCGAGAATGCGTGTTTGCCTGTCAGCCTGTTCGCCGGTTTTAGCGGTGCTTGTACCCATTTGGCCAGACTATTGCCAAACCAAGGCCAGCGCATCTTGGCTGCCTAGAGGTTTCCTTCCGCGTAGATCCTCAGGGCGTCGCGCACAAAGGTGGCCCCTGACTTCCCGCCGTAATTCGCGGCGAAGCGTGGGTCCGCCACGTACATGTCGCCGAGTCCCGTGACGTAACCTTTGACGTCTCCGCCAGGTGCCGCCGTCGGCGTTCCCGGGATGCCGCGGAGCCACTCGACGTGACGTTTCGCGAGGTCTTGCGCCTCGGCGCTGTCAGGGGCGGCGCCGGATTCTGCGGCCGCGATCCAGTCGGCGCCCAGCTTCTGGACGCGTTCCTTCCATTGCTGCTTTTCATCGGCGCTCATGCCGCGCCACCAGGAGTCGCCGGCGGCGTAGGCGTCCTTGCCCCAGCGCTCCTCGACCTCGTCCTTGTACTGCGTGTGGTCGAAGCCATCGAACATGTCCTGTGCCATGTACTTTCCATCCCCTTGCATTGTGTCGATTGTTTGCCGAACAGAGGCGATTTGCCGGGCCAGCCGGTCCTGTTCATGCGCAAGCCACTCCAAGTGGCTTTTCAGGGCTTTGACGGTGTCGGTCTCGCGGTGGAGCACCTCGGCGATTGCCGGGAGGCCGAGCCCCAGTTCGCGGAGCAGGAGGATGCGCTGGAGCTGAACCAGTGCCGGACCGTCATAGTAGCGATAGCCGTTATGACCGGTCCGGCTCGGTTTGAGCAGCCCAATGTCGTCATAGTGACGCAGTGTGCGGCTGGTGGTTCCCGCGATCCTTGCGATTTCCTGGATTGACCAGTCCATCCGTCCTCCGTCCCTTTGCTTGTTCTTCGACAGTAAAGGTTGACGTTACGTCAAGGTCAAGGGGAAGGCGGGAGCCATTAGTCGGCCAGGATCAGGTAGAGAGCGCGGCGTGTCTCGTCGAGCTTCTCGATGGCGGCCCGGCGTTGTTCGTCGGTTGCCGCGCCACGGAACTGGTGGATCACGCCCATCAGCTTGCCGATGCTTTGGTGGAATTCCTGCATGTTTCCGTCAGCCTCGGTGTTCCAGGCGTTGGCGAGTTCCTCTTCATGCTCAGCTACGTAGGCGCGGCCGTCGTCGGTCAGTGTGAATTCCGTGCGACGTCCTTCTCCCACGGCTGTGATGAGTTCTTCATCAACCAGCTGCTGCAGGGTGGGGTAAACGGATCCGGGGCTGGGCCGCCATGCGCCGGAGGTCTTCTCCGCGATGGTCTTGATCAGTCCATAGCCGTTTGATGGAGCTTCGGCGAGCAGCGAGAGGATCGCCGCGCGGACATCGCCGCGGTTGCGGCGCGGGCCGCCGGGGCCGAAGCCGCGGGGGCCGAATCCGCCAGGGCCAAAGCCGCCGGGGCCGAATCCCGGGCCGAAGCCTGGGCCGCGGCCCGGTCCGAACCCGCCATGTCCGCCGGGACCACGACGACCTTTGCCTCGGTTGAAGCGACCGTGAGCGTGGGGTCCTTCGCTGTGTTCCGGGAAGGGATGTTCTTCGTGATTGTGGATGCCTTTCATAACAGCATCGTCCTTTCGATAGTTTTCACCAATGGAGTATCGGCGATACTTAACGATATATCGGTGAATATCGAAGCGTCAAGGGGATGTGAGTGAGGGTTGGGTGGTAGGGGGTGGGGTGTGAGTGAGGGTTAAAGGACGACGGCGGGTGCGGACTTATCGCTAAGTCCGCACCCGCCGTCGTTAAAAAGCAACGCGGGGTGACGTATTGCCCATGTTTG